>JALRFZ010000265.1 GCA_023253615.1 Verrucomicrobiales bacterium
CACCAACGCCAACGCCAACGCCAACGCCAATGCAAACACCAACACCGGCAGCAGCGCGAGGGCGGGAGGTCTCATCTTGCCGGATCGCGCGCCGTTTTCCGCCTTTTCAACGCCCTCTCAACGCACCGGCGGCACGGTCCAGTCCGGCTTGGGCTGTGGCTCGGGATCGATGGCATAGAATTTCTTGCGCCACTCCTCGTCGGTGAGCCTCTCCTGGAGCGGCTGCACGAACTCGTAGTAATCGCAGGCGGTGCCGGCGACGAGGCGGTTCAATCCCGCGTCACCGACGAGGGCGAGGATGAGGTAGGGGCGCCCTAGCCCCTGGTAGAGCACCTCGCCCTTCTGCACGTTGGTCTGGATGTCGGCGACGATGGCGGCCTTGCCGTCGTCGGGTCCCTGCACGTTCATCGGATCGACCGGCTCGGCCATGTAGGAGGGATTGAACTCGAGCAGCCAGAGGCGGTCCTCGAGATTCCACTTCCCACCGGCCGCGGTCTTGTTGGCGAGGAGCCGCAGGGCCGCGACATCGCGCTGGAAACGGCCGAGATGCCCCCATTCCTCGACGGTGTTGGGCAGCAGCCGGTGCCGGGTGAATCCGGCGAAGGTGTAATTGACGAGCCGCTCGAGTTCGGCCCAGAAGCGGAGCTCGGGCTGGACGAAACCATAGGGCACGTCCTCTTCCTTGATCTTGTCGGTGTCGCCGCCCTCGCCCATCTCGGCTAAGCTCTGTTTCGCGTAGAGGAGCGTGTCGTGCTTCAGCTGGGTGTAGGCCCCGAGCATCGTCTCGACGTGTTTCGCGCCCCATCGCGGCGAGCGCATGAAGGCGGGGAAACCGTCGCCTTTCTCTCCGGCGAGGGTGCCGATGAGGTGGAGCTTTTTCGTCGCCATCGAGCCGAACCAATCGGCGTCGGGCACGGCCGCGATGGTCGCGGAAAGTTCGTCGAGCTTCGTCGCGAAGTCCCCCTGCGCCGGAGCCGCCCGGGAACCGACCCAGGCGAGGGCCAGCTCGCGCGCCTTGGGATCGCCGAGCGCGGCGGCGACATAGAGGGCCGTCGGCGTCGCCGGCAGCGATGCCATCATCGGCGGTGTCAGCTCGGTGAGGACCCAGGCGTCGTAGGTGAAACGCTGGCCGAAAACACGGAACTGGAGGGAATCGGCGAGCACCGCCTCGCCGCTCTCGCCGGCCCTGGCACTCTGGCGCACCTGGCTGAGGATGCCGGGTTGGCGGAGTTCGCCGAGTTTGCCTCCGAGGGTCGCGAGGAGATCGGGATCGACGGCTTTTTCCGCGGTCCAGCCCGCGAGATCGGTGTTTCCACCGAGCCAGCGTCGCAGCTCGGGATAATCGACATCGTCCGATCCGCCGGCGAAAAAGGAGGTGATCTCCATGATCGCACGCCAATCCTCCACCGGCACCTTTCCGTCGGGCGCGGGCTGCCCGAGCGAATGGGCGAGGAGGAGGGCATGGCTCAGGCCCGTGGCGCCGCCCCCGTCGGCGGGCGCGGCGAGCGGCCAGCCGTTGCGGCCGAGATACATCATCGCGCGGAAGTAGGCGCGCAGGGCCTGGTTTTTCGTGTAGTGCGAACGCGGGGTGAACTGGGTGTAATCCTGCCCCTTTTCGGGATCGTAGGAGACGAAGAGCGGCGACGGCGAAAAACCCTCCTTCGCGAGGATGAGGCGGACTTCATCCTGCGCCGCCCCGCGCCATCGCTCGGGCAGGGCACCGAGGACGGACGCGGTGCGCTCGGCGAGGGTCGTCATCGCGACGGGTTTGGGATTGCCCTGGTCGTCCCAGCCCGAGGTGATCTCCTTGCGCGGCTCCTCCCCGTCGTCGCCGAGGAGGACGAGGGCGACGGCGACCTGGGCCTCGAGCTGGGCGTACGAGGCGGCCAGCTCGGGCGCGGCATTCCCGCGCAGGGCCCGCAGACCGGAGAGCCAGCGGGTGAGGAATTGATCGAGGCGCGGATAGAGTTCCTTCGTCTCGATGTCCTCGAGGGCGCTCTCGAAAAAGCGGTGCCAGGCATGCAGCATCGAATCGGCGGTGACGAAATGATTCCGCCACGGACTCAGCTCGCCGCCTCCGCCGATGCGCCCGTAGATCGAGAGCATCTCATCCTCGTAGACGGCGAGGCCGCCGGTGGGGGTGGGAAAAAACTTCGCCTCCTCGGGCGTCTCGGGCACGTAGGGCTCGCGCTCCATCGGATCGAGCGAAGGGATCGTCTCGATGGGGATGAGGACGAACTTGTCGCGCCGCAGGGCGTCTTTCTGGGCGTTTGTCAGGGTGAAGCCGAGCTCCTCGAAGAGGCCGGCCGCGGCGCGGGCCGTGTCGAGATCGAGGGCCGCCTCCTGGATCGGTGTCATCGCGGGCACGGTGACGCCGGCGGGCACTTCGGAGAAGGAGGCGATCGGAGCCTCGGGCCACGGCGCGCCCCCGGCGAGGGCGGGAAGGAACATGGCGGCGGCGAGGCAACGGCGGAGCGGGGGCGTCTTCATGCGGCGTGTGGACGGTCGACCTTGGCGGATGATTCATCTTAGCGCCGCCTCCGGTCCGGGAAATGAAAAAATTCATCCGTTGCGCGTCCGTTGCCAACTCCGGCGGAAAGAAGGACAAGCGGCGCGCAAGCACGTCGCGGAAATCTCTGGCAGCGGACCGGGTTTTCCCCAATCATGAAGGAGAGAACGGCCCTCCGAAGATGAAGATGATGATCCCACGCCACGCCCTTTTCCCGCTCGTCCCGATCGTGTTCGCCGCCTGCGCGATCTTCCTGACAAACTGCGAAAAAAAGGCACCGGAGCCGGCGCCGTTGCCCGACGCGGGTGAGACTCCGCCGACGACACCACCCGCGGATCCCTCGACCGGCGCGAGCACCGGCGATCCCGCCACGAAGGGCGACGGAGGCTCGCGCTACCGGCCCGGCGGTCTCACCGCGAACGACACGCGGGCGACCGACGGCGGAGCGGAGACGGATGCGGATGCCACGCCCGCCTCGAAGGAATACCACACCGTCGGCGTTTTCTACGGCACCAACCGGAAACCGACCGGCTTCCCGCAGCCGAACGACTTCTACGGTACCGAACGCCATCGCGAGGGACCGATGTCCTACGGGAAGATCGATGTCTCGATCCCCCTCCACCACACCGTCGGCGTGGTGGAAAGACCCAAGTGGTACAAACTGGAGTTCTCCGAGGATCCGAAGAAGCACGTGATGCTCCTGAATCTCGAGCCCCTCGACAAGAGCGTCTTTTTCTCGCGGATCCAGGACCGCGCCGCCGGCGAGGGAGGGAAAGAGGCCCTCATCTTCATCCACGGCTACAACGTCGCCTTCCCCGACGCCGTCCAGCGCACCGCGCAGATCGCCTTCGATCTCGACTTTCCCGGCGTGCCCATCACCTTCAGCTGGCCTTCGCAGGCCGCCCTGGAAGGCTACACGATCGATCAGGACAACGCGGTCTGGTCGGTGCCGCACCTCAGCCAGTTCCTCATGGACCTGCAGGAATCGACCGATCTCGAGAGCATCCACGTCATCGCCCACAGCATGGGCACGCGGGTGCTGACGCAGGCGCTCGCGCAGGCCCGCGACGAGGGCTTCCAACTGAAGCTGAACAACGTGATCCTCGCGGCTCCGGACATCGATGCCGACGTCTTCAAGGAGCAGATCCTGCCAAAGATCCAGGGAGTGGCGCGGAAGATGACGATGTATTCCTCCTCCACCGACACCGCTCTGAAGGTCTCGCAGAAGATCCACGGCAACGACCGTCTTGGTCTCGGGGGCGAAAACCTCCGCCTCCTCGACGGGATGGATACGGTGAACGCGACCGACATCGACACGAGCCTGCTCGGACACGGCTACTACGGGAGCCACAAGCTGGTCGTGCAGGACATCCTCAATGTCGTCATCCGCCACCTCGATCCCCCGCAGCGGAATCTGACCAAAGGTCCGCTCGGTGCCTGGGAGTTTGAAAAAGCGGAGGCGGCCCCGGCGGCGGAGAAGGAGTGATCCGACCCTCTTCGGTCGCCCGCGAGACCCTCTTCACCGCCCGGCCCGGCACAGGACGAAGGCCCCGAAGAGGGCGATGGCCTCGGCCCGGGCGTTTTCCTCACGGAAGACCCGCAGGGCCTCGCCCTGGGCGCCGGCGAAGGCGTCGGTGACACCCCCGCCCTTGCCGAGACGCTCGTAGAAATCGCGCATCAGTTCGACGGTCATGTCGTCGGAGATCGGCCACAGGGTGGAGAGGACGTGGCGCGCGCCGGCCGCGAGAAAGGCGCGTCGCAGACCGATGACCCCCTCGCCCGAAGCGAGATCCCCGATCCCGGTCTCGCAGGCGGAGAGGGTGACCAACTCGGTCTTTCCCAGATCCAGCTGCACGGCCTCGGCGGCAAAGAGCCAGCCATCGTTCCCGCCCTCGGGAAAGCGGGATTCGGCCCATTGCTCGACCGCGCTCTGCGCCCCGGCGAGGGCGAGGGCGCCGCGCATCATCGGATCGGTGCCGGATCGGAGGTCATCGGCCACGAGCGATCCGAAATCGCGATCGAAAAAGATCCCGTGGGTCGCGACGTGGACGATGCCGGGAGCGACGGCACCGGCGACCGCCTCTTCGGTGGCGGCGGCGGCGGTGAGCACCTTCACGCCGGCACCGCTCTGCCGCAGGGTCTCGGCGATGAGCCCCGCCTCGCGCTCGGCTCCGGGCAAGGGTGCGAGACGAATCCCGCCGGTGCGCGCGACCCGGCCACGGACGGTCTCTCTGCCGGCGGCGCGATGGCGATCGAGGGGCGGAGCGGCCGGGCTGCCCTCTCCGTCGAGCCTCGCGTCGTAGTCCGGCCCGCCGACGACCACGGCGGAGGCGAGATCGCGCTTTTCCCCGTCGTCCTCTCGGCAGAAGTCGCGCGCCGAACCGACGTAATCGAAGGCGTGGATCTCGCCGGGAAATTTCCCCTCGCGATCGAGGAGCACGGCGAAGGGCACGAAATGGAGGATGCCATCGGCGCACAGGACGAGGTCGGCTCCCTCGCGCCGGGGCGCCTCGAGCGGCTCCCAGACGAGCCCGTGGAGTTGGCGCGAGGCGGCCTCGATCCGCGCGGCGGGCTCGACGCGGTCGGCCGCGCTTTTGGCGGCGAGAAAGGCGTCGATGGCGCCGCGGAATCCGGTGAGGGCGACGCGGACCTGCCCGACGGTCGCGAGGCGCGTCCAGCGCACGTCTTCGCGGGTGATCTCGAAGGCACCGAGGTAGGCTTCGCCGGTTTCATCCTTCGCCGCGATCATCTCGGTGAAGCAACCCGACGCCCCGAGGCGGCTCCGCACCGCGGCGAGATCGATCGCCGCGCCAGAGCCCGCCCCGCCCTCCCCTCCCCCGAGGAGCAATCCCTGGAGCCGCTTCACCTCCTGCCGCAAGGCGGCGAGGGCGGGCTCGCCCCCGTCCGGAGCGCCCCCCTGCTGGAGCTCGAGGGCGACGCGTTGGAGCTGCCGCGTCCGCGCGCGCCATTCGGCATGGATCCGCTGTTTCGCCTCGTCGTTCGCCAATCCCTGCAGGGCTTTCGCCTCGCGCATGCTCTGATCGAGCACGGTGCCCTTGCTCCGCAGCGAGAGCTCGCAGGCCTCTTCGGTCGCGCCCGCGGCGAGGAGGATGTGCAGGTGGCTGCCATGATCGAAGAGGGTGCCGAGGGCGAGTTTCTCCGACTCCGAGGCGATCGCGGAGGCCTGTTCGAGAAACACGTCGGCGAGCCGCACCGATTCGCGGACGTGGTCGGCGGCTTCGGCGAGCCGCCCCTTGCGCAAGGCGAGCGCGGCGAGGGCATCGAGGATGAAGGCGAGATTCCGCCGGTCCTCCCATCCCTGCCGCCGCAGGATGTCGAGGGCGCGGAGGTAGGCGGCCTCGGCCGCGTCGTCCTGCCCGCTCTCGCGCCTGGCGGCCCCGAGATTCATGAGGTAGAGGGCGGTCTGATGTTCGTCCTGCCGTCCCTCGCGCTCCATCTCTTCGACGAGTCCGGCGTAGATTTCCGCGGCGCCCCGCGGATCGCTGTTCATCAGGAGGATGGCCCGGTTGTTGCGGAAGTTGAGGGAACTCTCGCGCCCCCACTCGCGGTCGGGATGCGATGCGGCGATGCGGAGGGCCTCTTCGATGCGCTTCATGGCCTGCTCGCCGCGGCCGGTGGCGTGGAGAGGCGTCACGAGGTTGTTGCAGGCGACGGCGTATTCGACCGAGTCGGTGCCGAGCTTCTCCGCGGCGAGCCGCCGCGATTGCTCGATCAGGGCGATGGCGCCCTCGTCGTCGCGGTAGTGTTTGCGCACCAGCGAGAGATCCTGCAGCAGCGACACGTAATCGGCGACGAGATCGTCGCGGCCCTCGAGTTTTCCGTGGCCCTCCTTCCAGATCGCTTCGGCACGCCCGTATTGGCCGCCGCCTTCGTAGAGAAAGCCCCACCGGCTGTAGCAGGAGGCCAGTGCCGTCGCGAGCGAGGGATCGCGCCCGATCACCTCGAAGGCGCGGCGGTACCAGGCATCGGCCCGGTCGGTGTCTCCGGCGTCGTGGACCATCGCGGCGATCTGCTCGTGCCAGAGGAGCCGGAGCCCGGGCACCGGCAGATCTGGAACGGCGAGCATCTCTTCGGCAAAGACGCGACCCTCGTTTTCGATCGCGGCGGCGTCGCCCCGGTCGGCGAGGAGCTCGAGATACAACATCGCGGTCTCCACGAAACGCGCATCGTAGGGCAGGAAAAGTCCCTTCGCCCAATCGAGATGGCTTTTGGCGAGACGCTCGGCTTCCCCGGCGGCACCCGAGGCGATCGTCAGCCGCACGAGGAGATGCCGGGCGGAAACGGCGGGCGGCTGCAGCTCGCGTTCCGGGGTGTCGAGAAAGGCGAGCGTCCTCTCGCAGCGCCGGCGGGCGTCGTCGAGATCGCCGCGTGCGAAAGCATCGTAGGCGAGGGTCAGGAGGGCATCGGCCAGGGGCAGGTAAAGCTCGTCGGAGACCTCGCCGCGGTCGAGGGCGGCGACCTGCTCCGCGAGACGGCCGAGGAGCTTTTCATAATCCCCACCGCGGTGCCGGGGATGGAGGGAAACAACGGCGACAAGGGCGGCGAGACGATCGGCCCCGCCGGTCGCCGGATCGGATTCCACCGCTTCCCAGGCGGCGAGCGCCTCCTCGTAGGTGGGACGTCCGTCGTCTGGATCGGAGCCCCCGGCCGCCGCGCTCTTGCGACGCTGTTTGAGTGCTCCGACAGCCGCCTCGTCGAGCCGCCAACGCTCGCGTCCGGGCGATTCGGTGAGCTCCTCCAGCAGGGCCGTGGCCCGGTCCGGCGCGCCGAGGAGGTCGTACGCCTCGATGAGGAATCCCATCACCGCCACGATGGCTTCGCGGTCCACCTCACGGGCGGCGGCGGCGCGAAAGTCGGTCTCGATCTCCGCGAGCAGGGCGGTGGCCTCGCCGACGTTGCCTTTTTCGAGCAGGCGGGTGGCGAGAGCGACACGGGCGAGCACGGTATCCTGATCCCCGCGCCCCCTCAGCAGATCGAGAAGCCCGACCAGATCACGGGTGGCGTCGAGCGCCCCCGGATCGCGCGAGGCGGCGAGGCCCTCGACTTTCCACTGGCGCCCGGCGAGGAGATCGTCCGCCGGGCCGATCCCTTCGAGCGAGGCGGCATCCGGGCGCACCACGAAGGCGCGTGTGCCCTCGGACGGGAGCAGCACGAGCACCTTCACCGGCTCGCGCCGCGAGAGCGGACCCGCCAGCGCGGGATCGAGATGCAGCACGACGGTGTCCCAGCGCCGCCGCTCGCCCGCGGAGTTGAAGATCGGATCGCGCTCGTCGCCGGGATCGACGCGGCCGAGGCGGTTGACGTTGGCACGATCCTGCTTCAGGACGTCGCGCAGACGGGAAAGCGGGGC
>JALRFZ010000185.1 GCA_023253615.1 Verrucomicrobiales bacterium
ACCGGTCGATCATCCTGACCGTGGACGAACCGCAGCAAAAAATCGCGGAGAAATCCAAGTCCCGCGCGCAGGCCAAATTCAAATCACCGATCGTCACCGAGATCGTCCCGCTGGAGAAATTCTACCCCGCCGAGGACTACCATCAGGACTTCTACCGCGAGAATCCGATGCATCCCTACAATCTCGCCGTCACGCGGCCGAAGTTGAAAAAGTTCCAAGCCGCGATCGAACGATCCGGCGCGGGCCAGCAGTAGCGGCACGGGCCTCCTGCCCACGACCATGCGACGTCATCGGCAGGGTGCCGATGGCCACTATGGCCCTCACGGCACCATCCGCCGTCCGACCCCGCCAGCCATCGGCAAAGGACCGGTGTTCCAGCTGTTCGGCAACAAGAAAGGGACCGGACCGGGCTCCATGTAATACGGATCGCGCCAGTAAGGACTGTTGAGGAACGCCTGCGTGGTCGGGTTGTCGAGGCCGTCGGTGTTCGGCTTGGTCGGCGGATTGCGCAGGAACGCGGTCAAAGCCGGACCGGCCCCTGCCGCGGCCAGACGATTGACCTGCGCCGGGGTGAAAACATAGGGCGCGCGCGTGGCCTTGAGATAATCCACGATTTTGTCCCCCGGCACACCCTCGGTCACCAGTTCGTAAATGTCGTCGTAAGTCAGCACGCGGCCGTGGCTGATCCGCGCGTAAGTCCCCGGGTCGATGCCCTTCTGCTGCAGCACCGCGAGGTAAGGCGCGGCGACTTTGGTTCCGGAGGAGGCGCAACCGGCAAGGAGCGCGGCGGCGAGGAGGACGGGGATGGATTTCATGGAGTTCAGATCGGGGAAATATTCAGGAGAGTTTCCGCGCAATCAAGCCTTCGAGCTTGATGATATCCTCGGTGAACTTGCGGATGCCTTCGGCCAGCTTTTCCGTCCCCATGGCGTCCTCGTTGAGCATCCAGCGGAAAGTTTTTTCATCCATGGGGATTTTCTGCACGCCGGATGCTTTGGCTTCCCCGGCCGAAAGCTGGCGCGTCACCGGACCGTCGGACGCCTGCAACTCGCCGAGCAACTCCGGACTGATGGTGAGCAAATCGCAGCCGGCCAACTCCAGGATCTGCGAGGTGTTGCGGAAGCTCGCACCCATGACCTCGACGGGATAACCGAACTGCCGGTAGTAGGTGTAGATGCGTCGCACCGATTGCACGCCGGGATCGTCCGCCCCGGTGTATTCGTTGCCGGTGCTCTTCTTGAACCAATCGTAGATGCGGCCGACGAAAGGCGAGATCAAAGTGATGCCGCCCTCGGCGCAGGCGACCGCCTGGACCAGCGAAAACAAGAGGGTCAGGTTGCAGTGGATACCCTCTTTCTCGAGCGCCGCGGCGGCGCGGATCCCCTCCCAGGTCGAGGCGATCTTGATGAGAACCCGCTCGCGGGGGATGCCATCGGCTTCGTAGAGACGGATGATTTCGTGCGCCTTGGCCAGGGTCCCCCCGGTGTCGAAGGAGAGACGCGCATCGACCTCGGTGGAGACGCGCCCGGGGACGATTCCGAGGATCTCCTTGCCGAAATTGACGAGGACGCGGTCGATGATCGCGGAGACGAGCGCGTCTCCGGAAAGAGGGGAGGACTTCAGATCCACGACGGCCTGGTCGACGAGCGGCGCATAGGCCTCCTGCTGGGCGGCCTTGAGGATGAGCGAGGGATTCGTCGTCGCATCCTGCGGACGGTAGGCGCGCATCGATTCAAAATCGCCCGTGTCGGCGACGACGACGGTGTGTTGCTTGAGCTGGTCGAGGAGGTTTGCCATGCCGACAGTTTGCGGGGCGAGGCGCGCCTTGTCCAGCAAAGAGGCGGTGACGAATCGGCCCTCGCCTTGCCCGGGTTGTGGTATCCTTCGCCACGCGATCTCCATGAAAACGAAGTATGCCGTCCGGCTCGCCTACGATGGCACCGACTACTGCGGGTGGCAGACCCAGAACAGCGTCGGCGACAAAGCCAATCCGAAACCGTCGATCGAGGAAACGCTCGTCGCGGCAGTGCTCGACCTGACCGGTGAACCCGTGACGATGACCGCGAGCGGCCGCACCGATGCCGGTGTCCACGCGAGCGGCCAGGTCGCCCATTTCCGGCTGGAATCCCTGCGCTTTTCACCGGACCGCCTCTTGCTCGGGTTGAACGACCGGCTCCCGGAATCGGTCCGCATCGTCGCCCTTGGCAAAGCGCCGGATGATTTCCATGCCGGTAGGGCGATCGCGAAGCAATACAGCTATTACTTCCAGAACGGTGCCGCGAATCTGCCGCACCTGCGCCGCTACACGACCTGGTGCCGCCGCCCGCTCGATGGCGGCGCGATGCACGAGGCGGTGTTGGCGATGCGGGGCACGCACGACTTCGCTCCCTTCGCCTGTGGCGGATCGAACGTGAAGTCCACGGTGCGGGAGATCTTCGAGGCCGAAGTGGTCCGCGAGGCACCGGCCAACCGGGGTGCCTTTGCCTCGGGCGATCAGGCCGTCTGGCGCCTCCGTCTCCGCGGCTCGGGCTTCCTCAAACAAATGGTGCGACGTCTCGCGGGCACGTTGATCCAGATCGGCGAGGGACGCCGGCCGGCCGAAGACATCGCCAGACTCCTCGAAGGCGACCCCGGCACCCAGGCCGGCCCTACCGCTCCCGCGGGGGGACTCTGGCTGGAGCAGGTCTGGTATGCCGACGGGACGCCCCCTTTCGACAAGACTTGAAGTCAGTCCGAACCGGCCTTAATCGGCCCTGCGCGCGCGGACCGTCAGGATCCCGGAGAGCTGGCCGTCGTTGTCGAGAGCCCGCAGACGCACCTTCACGCGGCTGACCGTCGGCTTCACGGGAACGCGGGCTTTCCAGGCCGTCGTCCCTTGGGCGGCCTGGTAGCGCTTTTTCGTCGTGAACTCGACGCGCTCCACCCTGAGGTCATCCGCGGCGGCTCCCCGCAGCCGGAGCGAACTCCCCCGGAACGTGACGCGACGAGGCCCGCTGAGGGTCAAGATCGGAGCTTCGACTGTCGTGGCGAGCCGGAAGACCACGCCGTTGGCATTGGTGCCGCCGGCAATCGTCGTGCCGTGAAAAACACCGGGAGCTGTTTCGATCAGGGGAGAAGCCGGCTGGACCCCGTTATCCAGCCCTCCCTCGAACTGGTGCAGCACGGCGAAACTGCTTCCGTCCTTTGCCATGCGGAAGAGGGCGCCATCGGTGAAGAAAGTGCTACCGTAGAGGAATCCATCATCCCCTTCGACGAGCGCCCCAGCGGCGTAATATCCCTCGGCCGATTCGTCGAAGTGGTGGAGTTCGGTGAAGGCTCCCGACGTGGTGATGCGGAAGATCCCGCCCCGCCTTCGGAGGCGGCACCATAAAAGGCACCGTCACTCGCGAGGAGGAGCCGTTGGGCGGGCTTGCGAAGACCGCTCATGGGCGGGCTTGCGAAGACCGCTCGCCGGCCATTCGCGGAAGACGTTGTAGGTGAGACCGTTCAAACTCATGGCGAAGAAGACGCCCTTGTCTTCCGATCCACCGGTTTCCGTCACTCCATAAAGGATCCCCCCGGGGCCTTCGACGAGGCCGGTGCAATTGAGACCCTTCCCCCGCGTCCCGCCCCCGGTGCCGGCGAAGGAGCGGAGGAGCTGGTAACCGGAGCCGTCGAGGTTGATCGAGTAGATGCCACCGAAGCCGTTGTCTCCCCCTGTCCCCACGACCCCGTAGAGTTTGCCATTGCTCGCCTGCATCGGGATGCCGTCGGGATTTCCACCGCTGGCTGCGGTGAACTGATGGAGCGTTTCGAAAAAGTTCCCCGGCTTGTCGATGCGATAGAGGGTGCCGGCGTTGTGCATTCCCCCGTAGGTCGTCCCGTAAAGGCTTCCATTGGTGGGCGATTCGAAAAGGCCGGTGCTCGGCGAGGTGCCGCCATTTCCTCCGGAGAAGGAATGGAGCAGGAAATACTGGCCCGTCGCCGGATCGCAGCGGAAGAGGCTCCCCATCGAGGAAGCTCCGCCGAACTGGGAGGCACCGTAGAAGTTGCCGGAGGAATACACCCACGGCCCGCGGGCCCAGTCGACGGTGGAGGCGTTGGCGTTGGCGATGGTCTCGAGTTGGGTTCCCGCCGCCAGGGGGCCGGCGCAGGCGAGCATCGCGGTCAGAACGAAGAGCGTGGATTTGATGGGTTTCTTGGTCATGATCCCAATGAACGCGATCCCGCGAAACGCGATATAGGACGAAATGCCCATCCCGGGAC
>JALRFZ010000286.1 GCA_023253615.1 Verrucomicrobiales bacterium
TCCCGTCCCGAGGGACTCGTCTTCGGCTGCTGGGGAGCCGTCCTGGGACGTGGCCGCGCCGTTTCCCGCTCGCTCTCCCAGCGGGAGGATGCCGAGACCCTCGAACGCGCCCTGCTCGAGCAGGTCGTCACCCATGTCTCCGGGACGGAAGCCTTCTATCAGAGCCTCGCCCTTCCCCTCGCGGTCCGATCCCTCCGCTACGGATTCGTCTTCGGCCCGGCGAATCCCTGGAGCCTCCGCGATCTCGAGGACCGGCTCGACCTGCCCCTCGTCCGCGCCTGGTCTTTCGGCGGGAGGGTCGTCGCGATGAGCCGGCCCGACCCGAACATCGGCGACGCCGTGCGCCATCAATCCCAGAAGGGTCACGATCCGAAGTCGATCGGCCGACTCCTTCCCGGATACGTTGGCCGGATCGAAGAGGACAGACTGAAGTTGAAACTCGCCCCTGACGGCCCCTGGCTGAACGGACCACGCGAAGCGGAGATCGCGGACGACGGGCTCGTTTATCTGCGGGACGAGTGACGAAATCCGGCCCTGCCAAGGGGCGTTCCGCAATTTTAAAAAATCGCTTGCCGATCCGGGGGACCGGTGGCACTTTCCCGGCCCCCAAACCAGGAATCGAACCATGGCCTACGCAATCATCAAAACCGGTGGAAAGCAATATCGTGTCGCCGCCGGCGACAAGATCGACGTCGAAAAGCTCGACGTCGCGGAAGGTGATACCGTGACCTTCGGTGAAGTCCTCGTCTCCGGCAGCGGCGACTCCATCAACGTGGGCGCTCCCTTCATCGAAGGCGCCACCGTCACCGCCAAGGTCCTCAAACAACACCGCGACGACAAGGTGACCGCCTTCAAATTCAAGCGCCGCAAAGGTTACCACAAGACCAAGGGCCACCGCCGCCACCTCACCCGTCTCGAGATCGTTTCGGTCTGATTTTCTCCCACTCCCTCTTTCCAACCGAACCATTTTACCGTCATGGCCCACAAAAAAGGACAAGGCAGCGTCAAAAACGGACGCGACAGTCAGAGCAAGCGTCGCGGCGTGAAGTGCTTCGGCGGCGAGAAAGTCGTCCCCGGCAACATCATCCTCCGCCAGTGTGGTACGAAGTGGCACCCCGGCCAGAATGTCGGTATCGGTCGTGATTACACGATCTACTCTCTCGTCGAGGGCGCCGTGCGCTTCGACAAGAACGGTCGCCGCGTCAACGTCGATCCGGTCACGGCCTGATCGCTTCCCCGCGGCTCGCGCCGCATGACGTTCCATGTTGAACGTCGTCCTCCTCCGTCCCGAGATTCCGCCGAACACCGGCAACATCGGGCGTTTGTGCCACGCCACCGGAGCGACCCTTCATTTGATCGGTCCTCTCGGTTTCTCCCTCGGCGAGAAAGCCTTGCGGCGTGCCGGACTCGATTATTGGCAGGATCTCGCACCCGTGCTCTGGGATTCCTACGAGGACTTCCGCGCTTCCGTTCCCCCTTCCTCACGCGTCTGGCTGCTCACCACCAAATGCGAGCGCCCCTACTGGGACGTCTCTTTCCAGGCCGGTGACTACCTGGTCTTCGGCTCCGAAACCCGGGGTCTCCCTGAGAGCCTCCTCCAGGCCCACCCGGACGACTGCCTCACCATCCCGCAGGTCGCCGGACGCAGCCTCAATCTCTCCACCGCCGCCGGCATCGTGCTGTACGAAGGCGTGCGTCAGCTCTCCTCGGCCCATCAAAGTGACACTTTTGCATGATTTGTGGCCGTTTTCCCTTGTCGCATTTTCTAAAAAACGATAGACAAGGCCTCATCCAAAGCCCGCGAAGTGGATTTCGCCGGCCGCAACTATCGAGCCCAGAGCCCCCTCATGAGTGATCCCCGTCCGAATTACGGCATTACCCGCATCGATCAACCGGAGAAGAAGAACCACGGTTTCTATGTCCGCATCACCCACCGGGGCAAGGGCTTTCAGAAGTATTTCCCCGACAAGGCGTCCGGCGGCAAACCGAAGGCGCTGAAAGCCGCCCGTGCCTATCGCGACGCCCTCCTCGAGAAGATGCCGCGCTACAAGCAGGAGTCGGCCTCGAAGAAGAAGCGCAAGATCAAGCAATCCGGCGTCGTCGGGGTCACCCACGTCATCTCCAAATCGCCCAAAGGCACCGTCTACGAATACTGGCAGGCCGCCTGGGTCGATCGCGAAGGCGACCGCCGCACCGCGAAGTTCTCCATCTCCCGCTACGGCGACGAGAAGGCGCTCGATCTCGCCAAGAAGGCCCGTCGCGACGGTCTCAAGGGCAAAGCCTGATCCGGGTCCCGGTCCGGTGCCGTGAGGGCGGATTGGCTGCGGAAGAACCCGCCTCCTCCTCCGCCCTTTTCGCAAAAAAGGATTCGTCGCCGCGGCGAAGCCGGGGCATCTTGGCGCTCTCCAACACCCGCCATGCCAAATCACGATCCCGACATCGCCGTCTCCGCCAGGGAAGTCGTCCGCACCTTCCAGATCGGTGAGAACCGGATTGAAGTGTTGAAAGGCGTGACCCTCGACGTGCGGCACGGCGAGACGCTTTTCCTCGTCGGCCCCTCCGGTGCCGGCAAAACCTCCCTGCTCTACACCCTCGCCGGTCTCGAAAAGCCGAATTCCGGCGAAGTCCTCATCAACGGACAATCCCTCTACCGGCTCGGACGCGGCGAACAGGCGCGCGTCCGCAACGCGAGCATGGGATACGTCTTCCAGAGCTTTTTCCTCCTCCCCGAACTCACCGCCCTCGAGAACGTGATGGTGCCCGCCCTCATCCGGGGGCGTCAGGCCAAGGCCCGCGCCCGTGAGCTGCTCGAGAGGGTCGGGCTCGGCGGTCGCACCGGCCACCTTCCCAGCGAACTCTCGGGCGGCGAGCAGCAGCGCGTCGCCATCGCGAGGTCCCTGATGAACGATCCCGCGATCCTCTTCGCGGACGAACCCACCGGAAACCTCGACACCGCCACCGGCTCGGCCGTGATGACCCTGCTGATGGAACTCGTCAACGAGCGGAAACGCACCCTCGTCGTCGTCACGCACGATCAGAGTCTCGCCCGGGTCGGAGACCGGAAGGTCACCCTCGTCGACGGGCGCATCGTCGATTGAAAACCGGAGAGGGTATGATGCGCGACCAGACAGGGTTGGCTTTCCTCGCGGGCCTCCTCCTCCTCGGGTCCGGCACCTGCGTGAAATCCCACCCCGCCCACGCCAAGCCGGTCAATTATCCTTTCGTCGTCGGATTCGAACGATTCCACGGCGGCATGGACGACGAAGCCTACCTCGCCGAGGGCGGTTTCATCCTCCTGAACGAACTGAACTGCGTCGCCTGCCACGCACCGCCTCCGGAGATCGCCCCGCAGCTCCCCGGTGTTGTCGCGACCGACCTCGGAGGGGTCGCCTCGCGCCTCGCTCCGCTCGAGCTCGAGATCTTCATCCGCAATCCCCGCTTCGCCAAGCGCGACACGACGATGCCCAGCCTCTTCGCCGGTCCCGACCGCGATCTCGAGGAAGTCGCCGCCCTCCGCGCCTGGCTCGGCACCCTCACCACCACCATCCCCGATCATCCCGTCGGCGACATCGAGCGGGGCCGCGCCCTCTATCACCGCATCGGCTGCGTTGCTTGCCACGCGCCCGAGACGGGCTATCGCCCGCCGGGCGTGCCCGACAATGCCGAGATCGAGATTGCGGGACTCGCGAGCGTGCCGATGAATCTCGCCGACCTCTACGATCTCGACGCCCTCACCGAATTCCTCCTTCGGCCGAACGAGCACCGTCCCTCGGGCCGCATGCCCGATTTTGGTCTGTCCGTGCCCGATGCCGCCGATCTCGCCGCCTATCTCAAGGCCGGTCCCGATCTCACCCTGCCCGACAATCTCACCGAGGCCCTCTCCGCCGGAGCGCCGCCCGCGGACGACGCGCTCATCGCGAAAGGTCGCGGGCTGTTCCTGACCAAACAATGTCATGCCTGCCACACGATGCCAGGCAGCACGGACCAACCCCGTCCACCTCTCCCGGCGAAGCCTCTCGGCGCCTTGGATCCGGCGGCGACGGGCGGCTGTTTTTCCGAGCGCCCGGCCGGTGGTGCGGTGCCCTTCTACGGGCTCGATCTCGTGCAGAAACGCGCCCTTGCCGCCGCCCTGCGGCGTCTCGAAGAGCGCGCCGCCCCCGATCCCGCCCGCGAGATCGATTGGCGGATGAAACAACTCAATTGCTACGCCTGCCACGAGCGCGCCGGCATCGGAGGTCCGGAGACCTCGCGCGAGGTCTACTTCGGTTTCTCCGGTGCCCCGGCCATCGCCATGGGCCGCGACGGGCATCTCCCTCCGGCGCTCGACGACGCGGGCAAACGCCTCGGCCGCGGGGAACTCGAACGCATCCTCTTCGGCACGGAGGGGCCGGTGAAATCCCGTCCGCACCTCGTCGTGCCGATGCCGGTCTTCCGGAGGGAGGCCGCCGCCCCCTTCCCCGATCTCTTTCGCGCCGCCGACCAAACCGGGCCGCCCTGACAAACCCACCTACTCCCGGAATCCCTCGTCGACGACAAGCCCGCCGCGCTTTCCATCCGCCGCCTCGGTGGCGAGCAGGTCGCAGCGTTCGTTCATCTCGTGGCCGTCGTGCCCCTTCACCCAGACCCAGTCGATGCGGTGCCTCTCCGCGGCCCGCTCGAGCCGCATCCAGAGATCGACGTTCTTCACGGCCGACTTGTCGGCCTTGCGCCAGCCGAGCTTCTTCCATTTCACGACCCATCCCTTGCTCTGGGCATCGACGAGATAGCGGGAATCGGAATGGACGGTGACGTGGCAGGGCTCCTTGAGAATCTCCAGCCCCGCGATGGCGGAAAGGATCTCCATGCGGTTGTTCGTCGTCTTCACGAATCCCCCGGCAAGTTCGCGGGTGTGCGCCCCGTATTTCACGACGGTGCCGTAGCCCCCCGGGCCGGGGTTTCCGCGGGAGGATCCGTCGGTGTAGATGTGGACTTGTTTCATGCATCGGAGGAGAGCGCGAGCCGTTCGTGGACGAAACCGGCGATCGCGGCGGGGGCGCCGGGGCCGAGCAGCCGCTCTGCCGTGGCAAAGGATTTCGCGAGGTCGCGCCGCTCCGGGAATTCGTCGACCGCGAGATCGGCCACCCGCACGAGCCGGTCGTCGCGCCAGATCCAGGCTCCGGGACGCCGCGGACCGACCATCGCGGGATTCGACCAAGTGTGGATCGAAAGGACCCGGTCGGAGACGCCCGCCGCGAGATGCATCGGCCCGCTGTCGACGCTGATCGTCCAGGCAGCGAGGCGGAGGAGGTGGATCAGCTCCGCGAGACTGGTTTTCCCCAACAGATCCACCACATGCGCCGGCCACGCGATGGAGACGGGCTTGTCCGGAATGCCGACGAGCAGCACCGGATGGGGGGCGAGCCGTTCGCAGAGCGCCAGCGTCTCCGCGGGAGAGAGCGATTTGCCCTCGCCCCGGGAGAAGGGATGGAGCAATACCGGGCTGCCCGCGAGCGGCGGCAGGGAGGCGGGAGCGGAGCCCGCGGGCAGGGAAAAGACCGGCTCCCCCACCGGGGCTCCGAGCGCCGCGGCGAGATCGAGATTCCGGTCGACGGCATGGCGCCGGTCCCAATCGGGCACGGCGACGCGCCGGTCGTAGAAATAGCGCGCGCCTTCGCGCGAACGTTCGAAGCCGGCGATCACCGGCGCGCCGGTGCGGCGCGAGAGATAGGCACTGCGGAAGAGCCCCTGGAAGTCGACGACGAGATCATAGTTTTCGGGGCGCAGCTCGCGCGCGGCCCAGGCCCGCGCCCGCCAGAGCCCCGCCACGCCGCGCAATTCGCGACGGGGAAACGTGACGAGGCGGTGGAGGAAGGGGACGCCCTCGAGGAGGGGGCTCCATTCCGTGTTCACGAGCCAGTCGATCTTCGCCAACGGCGCGGCGCGTTGCAAGGCCTCGGCGGCCGGCAGGGTATGGACGATGTCGCCCAGCGAACTCGGCTTGACGATGAGGAGACGCTCGCAGTCGGAGAGGTTCACCGGGGATCGGAGCGCGTTATTTGCCGAGGGAGAGACGGTGTGCCAGCATCTCGGGCAGGCCCGCGTCGATGATCTTGTCCTGCGCCGTCTGGATGTCGTATTCGATGCGATGGATCACGACCTCCTGGCTCGGGGCGTCGTAGGTGGCGTAGGAGGCTCGCCAGTCGCCATCGCGCGGCTGCCCGGCGCTGCCGGTGTTGATGAAGTACTTCCGACCCATCTCGAGCTTCACCGAGGTGGCTTCGAGAGGCTCGACGGTGTCGCCCTTCACGTAGATCCGGGGCGTGTGGGTGTGCCCGTAGAAGCAGAGCTGGGTGAACTGGTAGCTGAAGCTCGCCATCGCGTCGAACTTGTTCGTCACGTAGGTCCAGCTCCCCGGGGTGTCGAGGGTCGCGTGGACGATGGTGAAGTCGCGCACCTGGCGGACGAGCTTGAGGCTCTTGAGAAAAGCACGGTCGTCGGGGTCGAGCTGGGCGCGGGTCCACTCCATCGCCTGCCGCGCGAGGGGATTGAGCCCCTCGAGCGAAGTCTCGAGGACGGCCTCCTCGTCGTGATTCCCCTTCACCACCGGGCAGCCCATCTGGCGGACGAGGTCGAGGCACTCCCGCGGATTCGCCCCGTAGCCGACGATGTCGCCCACGCAGACATGGTCGGTACATCCCTGCTGCGCGGCGTGCCCGAGGACTGCCTGGAAAGCCTCGAGATTGCCGTGGATGTCTCCGAAAATGGCGTACTTCATTCGTTGCGGGCGCTGCGGTGGGGGTCCCGTCCCGTGGGGGGAAAGGGCAACTAACCACAGATGGACGGTTTCGCAATCCTGCGGACGAAAAAGGACGGGATTCGCGCGGACTTGATGCCGTCCCTCAACCCCGGATTTTCCGGAGATCGTCGAAGGAGAAAGGCACGAGAATATCGCCCGGCAGCAGGTTCGGCGGACGGCGGGGAGCTTTTTGGGGACGGTCGGGATCCGCATCGGGGATGCGCCGCGGCTGCGGCACGCCGAGCTTTTCCTCGAGGTTCTTGATTTCCTTGATCAAGGTCGGCAAATGCTGGTGGTCGCCCTCGCGATAGAGGCCGAGGAGGTAGGCATAGGCCTCCTCCTCCCGGCCGGGGCATCGGGCCATGAAATAGCCGTGGAAGCGCCGCACGTATCCGGGAGCGTCGGGCAGGCCGATGGCATCCCCGTAGACACGGGCGGTGGCGCAGTCGTCCTTCAGCTTTTCGCGATAGACCTCGGCCAGCTGGATTCGGATCGCGGAGGATTCGGGGATCTGCGTGATGCCCCGCTCGGCGAAATCGATCGCCTGGAAGGCGTATTCCTTGAAGCGACGCTCGCGCTCGAAGGCGGGGAGACGTTCGTCGATTTCCATGTTGGCCGTGGCATTGATCCCGAGATGCCAGATCACCGACACCCAGTGCGATTCATCGCGGGGCTCGAGCGCGGTGATGATCTGGTAGGT
Source organism: Verrucomicrobiales bacterium (assembly GCA_023253615.1). Classification (GTDB taxonomy): domain Bacteria; phylum Verrucomicrobiota; class Verrucomicrobiia; order Verrucomicrobiales; family DEV007; genus Arctic95D-9. The sequence goes on from JALRFZ010000286.1 coordinate 7,476, forward strand.
CTGTCGCAGGTCGTCCCATGATTTGGTGCTGAAGTGTTCGAAGGCCTCGAGAGTGAGGAAGGTCGCGACGAGCGAACGGAGCCCGCCGAGGGTGCCCATCAGGGCCGATTGGCCCATCTGTTCGAAGGCGCTCTGCGCGGGGGGCGGGGCCAGCAGTTTCGAAGCGACGAGGCGATCCCGGATTCCGTCCTCGAAGGGACCGCGGACGATCCCGAAAATCGCGAGAAGGACCAGGGCGGGGACGAGCCGGGGGATCTTCTGGAAGAGTCGCTTCACGTCAGGCACGGGGTCAGAATTCCTTGTCGACGAATACGAGCAGCGAGAGGAGGAGGAAGACGACGAGATACCCCGCCGTGACCAGCCCCATCTGCCCGACGAGGGCGGGCACGACCGCCTCGCCCTGGACGATGCCTTC
>JALRFZ010000410.1 GCA_023253615.1 Verrucomicrobiales bacterium
AGCGTCTCGCGAGCGGCGAGGAAGGCCGGGAACGCGCCCGCGCCGAAGGCATGGCCGCCGTAGCGGCTGTTCGGCGTCCATTCCTTCATCTGCCGCGGATCGAGCGTGGTCTGGGCTCCGGTGACGGCGGCACATTGCAGACGGGAGGATTCGCGGGCGACCGGATCGTCGCTCCCGGGCACGGCGAGATCGTCGTGAAAGGCGAGCCACAGGCTGGAACAGGCTCCGGCGGAACCCCCGGCGGCCCCGATGCGGTTCTTGTCGATGTTCCATTCGGCCGACTTGCTGCGCACGAACTGCAAGGCGCGGGCGGCGTCGTGCAGCGGCATCTTCACGGGCGGCTTCACGCCTTCCGCCTCCGCCATCTTGATGAAGCGGTAATTGATCGCCGCGACGGAGAGGCCCGCCTTCAGAAGCGCGGAAACATCGACAAAACGATCGACACGTTCCTTCTCTCCGCCCTGCCACCCGCCGCCGTGAATGACGAACACCAACGGAGCCGGCGTCGCGCTCTCCGCCTTCCAGAAATCGAGGATGTGCCGCTCGTGCGTTCCGTAGGGCACGCCGGTGAGCGTCGGTTCCGGCACCGAGGGAGCATACGCGGGCACCGCGGGGCCCTTGGCTTTTGCCTTGGCCTTGGGGGCGGTCTGGGCGAACGCCGGCGTGAGGCCGGCAAGGAGCAGGAGGCAGAGAAGTGGCTTCATGGGAATGGGTGAGTGAACGAACCGGCTTGGAGCGCTGCAATCATTGGGCGGGCGGCAACGCCTTCAACACCGCCTCCACGCACTGGTCGCCGAGGATTTGGTAAGCGGGGCCGTTCCAATGGAACTTGTCCTTGCCGCCGCGGGCGAGGTCGAGCCGGTCCACGAGCAATCCATAGAAGTCGTTCACGGGCACGCCGCATTCCGCCATGACCTTCGCGGCCATGCGGTTGTGCTCGATGATGATGCCGTTGATGACGGGATCGAGCTGCTTCACGTCGCCTTCGAGGAGGACGGGCGTGCTGCTCGCCCAGATCAGCCTGGCCTTCGGCAGTTTTGCGCGAATGGCATCAACGTAACCCTTCGTGAGCGGCTCGAAGGTGCCCGGCTTGATGCGGCCCTCCTGCCAGCCGTGCAGTCCCATGTTGAAATGGATCACGTCATACGGCCCTTTTGCGAGCACCTCGGGCAGGATTTTCGTGTTGAGATGCTCGGACTGGTTGTAGGGGTTCACCCAGGCATCGACGTAGGCCTTGCCTTCCAGCTTCTTGATCGCATGCGCCATGTAACCACTGAGGATGGAATCGCCGATCAGCAGCACCCGGGGCAGCGCGGGGTCCTTCACCGTGGCCTGGTTGAGTTTCCAGCCTTTCCCGTCGGAGTGCAGCCGCGGGTCCGTCTCGACGGGAGCGTCGGCGGCCAGGGCGGAGAACGAGACGAAGGCGCAGAGGAGCCAGAGGGTGCGGAAGTGTTTCATTTCGGATGGGTGGAATCGGGTTTCGAGATCTCGCCGTCGCGCTGGAAGGCTTGCCAGTCGGCGGCGTAGGCGGCGTTGACGAGCCAGGAGGCGGCGCCCGGGTCTCCGGAGAATCCGGCGTAGGGCGCGATCGCCAATTCCTGATAACCGCCCTTCGCGGAGTTCCAGTTCCGGCCGAGATAACCGCCTTCAGGCGCGGGCGTCTTCAGCTTCACGGGTCCCTTCCGCGGATCCGCGTCCGCGGGCACGCGCGCGGCGAAGGTGTGGCGGAGAAACGAAAACACGAGCGGCCAGGTCTTTTCCCCGGGACCATGACCGGTCTTCGGTTCGACCGCGATATTCCACAGCGCGCCGTGCTTTTTCCGCAGAGCGGGCACGACGGCGAGATTCTCCTCGCGCGAGGGGCGTGCGAGGAAAGGGTCCTCCTCCCCGAAGATGACCAGCCCCGGCACCTGTGCCGCTCCGGGCTGGTAGACCTGGAAGGTGATCCCCGGCCGCATCGAAACCCAGGCCCAGACGCGCTCGGGTTCGTACGAGGGAAAGACGGCGGAGAATCCCGTGCCGTTCGAGTGGCCGTAGAGGAAGAGCGGCGCATTCCCGATTTCCGCATGACCACTCCTCGCGCCGAAGTCGCGGAGACGGTCGAGGAGAAGGCTCCGCGGCCAGAATCCGCGCTGCATCGGATTGCCGGTGAACTTGAACAAACCCAGTCCGAGCTCCGCCGCAATCGCCCGCAGATCGGCGCGGGAAAAAAGAGTTTCACCACTGCCGTGTCCTGACATCACCACCATTCCCTTCACCACCGCGATGCCCTCGGGCAACCAGAGATCGAATCGCACCTCCTCGCGCGAACCTTCGCCTTTCTCCTTCACCGCGGTCGCCCAGGCCTCGTCGCTGATCTTCCAATCCCAGTTGCGCGAGACGACCTGATCGGGCGAGGGCGTGCCCCATTTCGCCTCGTCAAGAACCCCGTCCCAGCTCTTCGTGTCGCGTGCGGAGACGTTCGCCCCGACCCAACCGATCGCGTGGCTCGCGGGGAGCTGGGCGAAGTCGGACCACTCCGTGCCGCCCGCGGCTTTTCTCGGTTCGGTCCATTGCCGCTCGATCCAGGGCAGGATCGCCTCGGCCCATTTCAGGCCGTGCTCGCGCAGCCCCTTGCCGGAGAAATGGACCCCCTGTCCGTTCCGCTCGCGCAGGTCGCCTTTCAACGCATCCGAGTCGGGACCGGCGAGGGCAATGCCGTCGCGGGCGAGGGAAGCCTGCGCGGCGCGGATGTCATCGCTGCCCTCGTCGCCCGGCACGTGGTAACTCG
>JALRFZ010000431.1 GCA_023253615.1 Verrucomicrobiales bacterium
AACTTCGGACGGGTGCTGCGGGCTTTCCTCCGTCAGGATCCCGACCGCATCCTCGTCGGCGAGATGCGCGACCTCGAGACCGCCCAGATCGCGATCCAGGCCTCGCTCACGGGGCACCTCGTGCTCTCGACCCTGCACACCAACGACGCCCCCGGCGCGGTCACCCGTCTCATCGACATGGGCTGCGAGCCTTTCCTCGTCGCCGCCACGCTCGAAGGCGTGCTCGGCCAGCGTCTCCTCCGACGCATCTGTCCGGATTGCCGGGTCGCCTACAAGCCCACCCAGGCCGTCCTCGCGCAGCTTGGGATCAATCCCAACGATCTCGGCGACAACCAGTTCTATACCGGGCAAGGCTGCGACAAGTGCAACGACACCGGCTACCGCGGCCGCCAGGGCCTTTTCGAGCTGCTCGACATGTCGAATCCCATCCGCGATCTCATCGCCCAGCGCGCCGCCACCGTCGTGCTCAAGCAAAAGGCGCAGGAACTCGGGATGCGGACCCTCCGCGAGGACGGCATCCGCAACATCTTCGAAGGCATCACCACGATCGAGGAAGTGCTTAAGTACACCTGACCGAATCTCCCATTTTTTTCCATCGACAGAGCCGTCCCTGGAAAGCTAATCTCAGAACCAAAAGACAGAATCAGCGAATATGGCAAACTTCGAATACATCGCCTTGGATGCGAAGGGCACGGAGACGACGGGGTCCATCAAGGCGAACGACGAGGCGGATGCGATCAGCCAGCTCCGCAAGAGCGGCCTCTATCCGACCCAGGTCGTTCCCGCGGGCAAAGGGGGCGTCTCCAGCGCCGCGAAAAAACGCGCCAAGAAAGCGCAGGCGGGCAACAGGAAAACCGGTGTCGGAGGGCGCGTCAAAGGCAAGGTGCTGATGATCTTCACCCGCCAGCTGGCCACCCTCGTGGACGCGGGTCTCCCGCTCCTCCGCGGACTTTCCGTGCTCGGCAAACAGGAGAAAAACCGGGTCATGGCCGGCACCATCAACCACCTCGCCGATGCCGTCGCGGGCGGATCGACCTTCTCCGAAAGCCTGGGCCAGCACCCGAAGATTTTTGACAAACTGTATGTGAACATGGTGAAGGCCGGTGAGCTCGGCGGTGTGCTCGAGCTCGTCCTCATCCGTCTCGCCGAGTATCAGGAAAAGGCGCAGAAGCTGAAAAACCGCATCGTCTCGGCGATGGTGTATCCCATCATCGTCATCGTCATCGCGGTCGGCATCCTCGTCTTCCTCATGGCGGTGATCGTCCCGCGTTTCGAGAGGATCTTCGCCGAAATGCTCGGCGACAAGCCGCTCCCGGCGATCACCCAGGTCGTCATCGGAATCAGCCGCTGGGTGCAGGATCAGTGGCTCATCGTGCTGATCATCGGCGCGGTGCTCTATGCCGGCTGGAAGGCCTTCAGCATGACGAAGGCGGGCCGGGTCACGATCGACCGGATGCTGCTGAAGATGCCGGTCTTCGGTCCCGTGCAGTTGAAGAGCTCCATCTCGCGTTTCACCCGGACCCTCGGCACGCTTGTCACCAGCGGCGTGCCCATCCTCCAGGCGCTCAACATCACCCGCGACACCTCGGGCAATGTCGTCGTCGCCAACGCGATCGACAAGGTCCACGAGGCGGTGCGCGAGGGGGAATCCGTCGTCGCCCCGCTCGAAGCCAGCAAGATCTTCCCGCCCATGGTCATTTCCATGGTCGACGTGGGCGAGGAGACCGGCCAGCTCCCCGACATGCTCCTGAAAATCGCCGACGTCTACGACGACGAGGTCGACAACGCCGTCGATGCCATGACCTCGATGATCGAGCCCATCATGATCGTGTTCCTCGCCCTCATCGTGGGGACCATCGTCATCGCGCTCTTCATGCCGATGATCTCGATCATCACCGAGATGAACAACCAGGCCGGTTGATCCGGGAAATCGTTCCCGCCGGGAGGTCGGTCGAAGCCGGCTGCCTACAGGCGGGATGGGTAAGAAAAAGATTTACATTGTATTGACTCCGGTGCGCCGGGTTCGATAGACTGCACGCATGAAGACGATTTTTTACCGGCGCGTCCGGGCATTCAGCATGGTGGAATTGATGGTCGTGGTAGGGATCATGGTGATCCTGGCCGGAATCCTCATTGCCTCACTCCCGGGGATCCAGAGCCGCATCAACCGTGGTAAGGTCGAGGCCTTCCTCGCGGAGCTCGAGGGCGGCCTCTCGAAATACCAACTCGACAACGGGATCTATCCCATCAACGAGCCGAGCGGAGACCGTGACCGCAGTGGGATCGAAGGGGCCGCGGTCCTTTACAAACACCTTTCCGGTGATTTCGACCTGAACGGAGAGGTCGATTTCTCGAACAATGAGAAGGTCTACGTGCCGAGGCTCGATTACTTCTCCAATCGTGAAGCCAAGGAGCCACGCTCGATGGTCATCGGGGGCGAATACATGGTGATCGATTCCTACAGCAATCCCATCCGCTACATCGCCCAACCGCCGAATCTGCCCAGAGGTCAGAACCGTGAGACTCGCAATCCCACTTACGACATCTGGTCCATCACCGACGCCGACCCGGGCGACCCCGAGGCAGAGGCGAAGTACATCAACAACTGGTCGGGGCTCTGATTCCTCCTCCGATGAAGGTGAATCCGCCGCTTCTGCGGCGGGCAGGGGAATTGGATTGGGAAAACTGGGTGAAAATTTCATATTTGTAAGGCATATTGGAACTTTTCCGTTCCATGCCGGAAATCCCGGAATCGCCCCTGCTTGTTCTCGAGGAACTGCCGTTTCCTTCAGGTCAAGGCAGCGATGTGTCCGAGTGGTGGCGTTTCGGGATCGGCCGGGACGCGTGCGGCGAGACGCTCGCATGGCTGTTTCAGCGCCGCGCCGAGGCTCCCTTGCCCCTGGGATACCTTGATTCCGTAGACCAGCGGCAGGGTCTCTGGGCTGGTCTGCGTGCCTTGCCCGGCGAGGTCGTCGTCCGTGTCGATGAATCCACTCCGGACTCACCCATCATCGCCGCATTCGCCCCGGAAGGCGAGCCGTTTCTCGACTATCTGGCGAGGGTGCCCGCGCTTTCCGAGCGCGTCGCCTGGCGGCTCTGTCTGGAATTGATCGCCTGGCTCAAGGCCCTCATTCCGGTGCCACGCCTCCTCTCGAATGTCGATCCGACGGATTTTCTCGTGCAGGCGCGGGACGGGATCGTGCTCTCGATGGGATTTTGTCCGGTCTTCTGCCTGCTCCGCGAAGAGACGCCTCTGAGCGATTATCGCATCGCGCGGCTCTGGAGCGAACGTCTCGCCGTCATCCATGCCTACCTGAAAGGAGGGCGGAAAGGCACCCCGCTCGGTGGCTCCGCGGCCGACAACAAGGCCTTTCGCACGCTTTTCAAGCACTTCGATGTCGGGAAAGACCGGACCCTCGGCGAGCGTCTCGACGAAGTCGCCGCGATCTTCCGGTCCGAGCATGAAGCGGCTTCGAAAGGCGGGACAGGCCCCGAGGCTCCTCTCGACCGGCGCCAATTTCCGACAGGTCCGCTCGCCCGCCTCCTCGCCCGGCGTGCCGTCGAAAGCGATCCCTCCCGCTTCGCCGGGAAGGGCGGGAAGTCCGGCGGGGGTGGGGGAGAAACCGCCGTCTTTTCCGCCTACCGGATCGACCGGGTCGGGTCCGATCCCGCCGCCGTGAGAATGGCCCATCTCCTGCCGCCCGAGAGCTGGTTCGAGGCGTCGCTGATCGATCCGTTGAACCGCCGGCTCTCCCATCCCTATCTCAAGGCCCACCATCATTGCCCGCGGATACGCTCCGTGTATTGCGATGAACATCTCAGCCTCCTCGTCGGCGATCCGGCCGAGGCCATCCCCTTGCCATCCCTGCTCTCCGCCCGAGGCAGCCTCGCCACGGGTGATCTTCTCCTCGTTCTTGGAAAGCTCCATCGGGCTCTCGCCCAGTTCGAGAGCGCCGGTTACGATGCGGGCTTGATCTCACCTTGGCAGGTCGAGCTGCGGCTCGAGACCGGAGTGATTCACCCCGGGTGGAAATCCCTCCTCGCCATGGAGGTGGCGGCATGGCCGGCATGGGAGGTGCTCGTGCGGGTCGAGCGCCCGGCCGAGTGTTTTCTGCCCGGCGAAACGACGAGCGCCTGGAGTGGTGTGAGGCGTCTCCTCGAAGGCAAGTATTTCCCCGCGCTGGTGGCCTGGATGTTGGATTGGAAGCGTTTCCAGTGGGCGGCCCGTGCGGGGGCGCTCGATGCCGAACCCATCACCTGGGATGAACGGCTCCGCCCGCTCTTCGAGGCGGCCCGCGACCACCTCGACCCCGCGCAGGGGGCGCAGAGGGAGAAATTTCTCGCCCTTCTCGAAGAGGGTCTCATGCTCGACTGAACCCTCTCCGGTGCCGGACGCCGCGTTTCCGAACCCGGGAAATTCGCTGGCGAGGTCCGGTCGGCGGCGTAGACTCTCGCTCGCCCGCCCCACCCGCCATGGAATTCATCGATCTCAAGAGCCAGCAGAAGCGCATCCGCGAAACGCTCGATCGCCGCATCGCCGCCGTGCTCGATCACGGACAGTATATCCTCGGTCCGGAAGTCGGCGAGCTCGAGACCCGGCTCTGTGAGTTTCTCGGCTGCCGCCACACCATCGCCGTTTCCTCCGGGACCGATTCGCTCCTCATGGCGCTCATGGCGCTCGGAGTCGGGCCGGGGGATGAGGTGATCACCGTGCCGTATACCTGGATTTCCACCGCGGAAGTCGTCGCCCTCCTCGGTGCCAGGACCGTCTTCGTCGATGTCGAGCCCGATACCTGGAACCTCGATCCCTCCCTCCTCGAAGCGGCCATCACCGAGCGGACCAAAGCCATCATGCCCGTCGGCATCTACGGCCAGACCGCCGACATGACCGCGATCAACCGGATCGCCGGCGCGGCCGGGAACCTCCCGGTCATCGAGGACGCAGCCCAGTGTTTCGGGGCGACCCACCACGGGAAACGATCCGGAGCCCTTTCCCTGATCGGCAGCACCTCGTTTTTCCCCTCGAAGCCGCTCGGAGGCTACGGGGATGGGGGAGCCCTCTTCACCGACGACGACGAACTGGCCGAGAAATTCCGATGGATCCGCATCCACGGCCAACAACGGAAGCATTTTCACCCCGTCGTGGGGATCAACGGGCGTCTCGACACCCTCCAGGCCGCCATCGTTCTGGCAAAAATGGACCTCTTCGAGGAGGAGATCGCGATGCGACAGGCAGTCGCGGCCGGCTACGCGAGCCGCCTCGCCGGAGCCGGTCTCACCCTGCCCTTCGTGGCCGAGGGCAACACCTCCGTCTACGCCCAGTACACCGTCCTTTCGCCCGACCGCGATGCTCTCCAGGCCAAGCTCGGCGGGGCTGGAATCCCCTCGGTGCCCTATTACGCCGTGCCTCTCCATCTCCAACCCGTCTTTGCGGCCCTGGGGCATCGCGAGGGTGACTTCCCCGTGACCGAGCGGGTCGCGGCGACCGGCCTGAGCCTGCCGATGAGCCCCTACGTCACCTCCGGAGATCAGGATCGTATCGCCGCCGCCATTTTGGGGTGAAACCACGGGAAAGCCGGGAGACGAGTCTCTCCCGCCTCTCCTGTTGACATTTTCCACCGGGCATCTATCTTCACGGCCCTCCATGCCGCCTGATGAGGCGCGGATTCAAAGAAATGCCGCTACGGAGGGCCTTTTTGGCAGCCACTTGACTCACCGGAACAGATGAAACGGACTTACCAACCCTCGAAGCGCACCCGCAAAAACCAACACGGGTTCCGTGCCCGTATGGCCACCAAAGCCGGTCGCGACATCATTCGCCGCCGCCGCCAAAAAGGCCGCAAGCGCCTCATTCCCAAGGGTGCCGAGATCCACTACAAGCGCCACACGGTGCTTCACGGGAAGTGATCCGGTTCCCTCCGGGTCCGGTATTCCCTGTTTCCGGATGAGATTCCGGTACCGGGACGATGAAACTTCCCCGCTCCAGGCGGATCACGCGACGCGCTGATTTCCAGCGTGTCCGCACCTCTGGGGCCACCTATCGGGGGCGTTTCCTCATCCTCGGTTATCTTGCTGACGAGACTCTGACCGAGCCTTTCCAGCTCGGCCTGATCACGACAAAGCGCCTTGGGGGTGCCGTCGTCCGCAACCGGGTCCGTCGCCGGCTCCGGGGCATCCTCCATCGCACCGGGCATCGCATCGCGAGGCCCTATTGGCTCGTCCTCATCGCCCGCGGGGCCGCGGCCGAAGCCAGCTCCGAGCAACTCGAAAAAGAGTGGATCTGGCTGATGCACCGGACCTCGCTCGCCGCTCCCGAAACCCGGCAGGAATGAAACGCGTCCTCGTTTTTCTCGTCCGAATCTATCAGGTGGTGATCTCGCCGCCGCTTCATTTCCTTTGCGGTCCCTTCAGCGGCTGCCGTTTTTTCCCGACCTGCTCGCAGTATTTCATCGACGCCGTCACCGTGAACGGGCCCTTGCGCGGCTCCTGGCAAGGATTCCTCCGCATCCTGCGCTGCAATCCTTGGGGCGGACAGGGCTACGATCCTCCGCCGGGTTGGGAAGAATATGTGGCGAAACACCCCGAGGCGGCTTATAAAGGCCGCCGCCCATGCGACCTCCCCGGGGGGCACTTGGCGGACCCTTCCCATCCCCACTCTCACACTCACCCTTAGAAAACCCATTGCCGTGAAAAACATGGATCGCACCTCGTGGATCGGGGTCCTCGTCTGTCTCTCCCTCCTCTTTGTCTGGGGATGGTGGAATACCAAGGAAGCCGCCAAGCTCGCGGCCCAGCGTGCCGCCGAGGCCGCCAAAGCCCCCCGGGTGGAGGCTGCCAAAGCCGGAGAAGCAAAACCCGCCGATCCCGCCACGGCGACGGTCGCCGCCACCTCTGCTCCCGGAACGCCAACGGTCGAGGCGACCGTGCTGGAAAACGATTTCGTGCGTCTCCACCTGACCAATCAGGGGGCCGGTATCCGGCGCGCCGAGATGAAGAAACATCCCCGCCACCTCGGTGAATCGGAGGTGATCGCCATCAACGAGAATGCCTCGCACCCCGTCGCGGCTCTCTCTCCCGGGCCGAAACAGTATGACTCCTCCGTCTGGTCCGTCGCCACGAAAAGTCGGACCGAAGTTACCTACGAGACCACCTCTCCCGACGGGGTGGCCTGGCGCAAGACGATCCGTCTGCCCGGAGCCGAAAGCGATCCATACGAGGTCTCCGTCCTGCTCGAAGCGCGCAACACCGGCCAGGCACCATTCGAGATGGGCAACCGCTTCCTTTACGCCGGCAGCGCCGCTCCCCTGCACCTCAACGAATGGTCGATGCAGATCGGCAGCTACTGGATGGACAAGGACGGCGACTTCGAATACAAGACCGTCGATCATTTCGGTGGCCGGAAAATCCTCGGACTCTTCGGTGGCAGCGAGAAGCCCCACGATCAGTTTCTGATGAAACAGATGCACTGGGCCGGGGTGAACGACCAGTTCTTCACCACGATCGTGCGTCCCTCCGAGCCCTACGAAGGCGGCGTCTGGATCGGGCGATTCCCCGTCACGGTCGAGGGGAATGAAGCCGAGTCGCTGAAGAAGCGCATGTTCGCCTCCGAGGCGGCTTTGAGCCTGCCGAAGGAAACGATCGCACCCGGAGCCTCCGCCAAAGTGGAATACGGCATCTATCTGGGTCCGAAAGAATATGCCCGCCTCAAGGAACTGGGCGACCGCCGCCAGCGCGTCATGCACTACGACGAGATCCCGATCTTCGGCTGGCTCTTCGGTTGGGCGATCAAGCCGATCGCTTCCGCACTCATCATCGGGCTTGTCATGATCAAGGGGTGGGTCGGCGACTATGGCATCGCCATCATCCTCATCACCATCCTCATCCGCCTCCTCATCTGGCCGGTTTACGCGAAATCCGCCCGATCGATGAAGCGAATGTCGAAGTTGACCCCGATGATGAAGGAGATCCGCGAGAAGCACGCGGACAATCCCCAGAAGATGAACGAGGAGACGATGAAGCTCTATCAGACCTATGGGATCAATCCCCTCGGTGGCTGTCTCCCCATGTTCATCCAGCTCCCGGTCTTCCTCGCCTTTTACCGGATGCTTTGGAGTGTCGTCGAACTCCGCCACGAGTCCTTCCTCTGGGTGAAGGATCTCGCCATGCCCGACACCCTTTTCACCATCCCTGGTATCAACATCGATGTGAACCCTCTGCCGATCCTCATGGGGATCACCAGTTTCATCCAGATCGCGATCACTCCGAAGACGGGCGACAAAACCCAGCAGATGATCTTCATGCTGATGCCGTTCATTTTTCTCTTCATCTGTTACAACTTCGCTTCCGCCCTCGCCCTCTACTGGACCGTCTCCAACACCTTCTCCATTTTCCAGACCTGGATCACGAACAAGATGCCCGAGCCCGAGCTCGTGAAGCGGACCGGTCCGGTCAAGAAAGGTTTCATGCAGCGGATGGCCGAGCAAGCCGATGCCGCCCAAAAGGCCAAAGCCGCTGGAGGCGGTGCTCCCGCGGGTCCGGGCAGCCGCACCAAGATGCCCGGTGAAAAAGGCGATCGCCACACCAAGGGGAGAAAGAAGCGCCGCTGAGACTGGATTCTGGATTCCGTCTAGTCGGCCCTTTACGCCAACCCTCCGGTCGTTGTCATCCGTTCGACCGATGGAGCTTCTCGGGGTGGCGCTGCGAGCCCTCGATGCCCCGCCGGGCTGCGAGGGTTTTGTTCTTTCGATCGTGTCCGCCTTGCATGGCTCGCATGCTCCCCGTCGCTTCGGGTGCCGGGAACCGCCTCTTTCGATGGAACGGTGGAAGGTGATGGTAGCCCCTGTATCCTCAACCATCTCCTTCAAGCCCGCCTAGTGTAGCCTGCCAAGCAGAATGTGCATTATGGGGCGTGCGATTTTCTGCAAATTCAAGGCGCGAGGCGGGAGTTGAGCGAGCTCAGTGACCAACGAGCAACGCGGAAGTTGCGGGAAAGCGCGCGTCCTTCTGACAACCACCGCGAAGCGGCTAGATCGACTACGTCCACATAAAAAACCGTAATGTGCGGTCTGTTGGACGGGCTATACTAGCAATCGTTCCTAGCCATCGAGGCCGGGAATGCCTCCATCTGGTCCAAGGCTTCATGGTCCCGGAGGCCATGCCATCACTCCGGGGTCTCCACGCCTACGAGGCTCCGCTCCCGCTTCCCGCCTTTGTGAGCTTGCGAATGCCTCCGAAGGGGTGCCACTATTGGCGCTCGCCGCCCACCGCCCTCCCAGATTCCCGATGTCGCCTTCGAAGAACCGCCATTCCCCACTCTATCTCGCGATTCGAGGGAGCTATTTCCTGCTCCTCTGCCTCGCGTTG
>JALRFZ010000439.1 GCA_023253615.1 Verrucomicrobiales bacterium
CTACGCCTGCTTCCTCGCCTACGGCGCCTACGCCGATCACCGCCTCTCCCTGCCGGATCCGGAGGGGGTCGTGCGGTGTCTCGATTCCCTGCGCGTCGCGGGTGGTGCCTGGGCGAACGACGTCGATCTGCCCATCCCGAACGTGCCCGCCACCGCCGCCGCGGTGACGCTCTGCCGCAATTTCCGCCAACCGATCCCGCCGGAGACGGCGCGATGGATCCTCGATTCGTGGCATCCTTCGGGCGGCTTCCTGCCCTTCCCCGGCGCGCCGATGCCCGACCTGCTTTCCACCGCCGTGGCGCTCCACGCCCTCGATGGATTGCAGGCCGATTTCGCGGATCGCAAAGAGGCGATGCTCGATTTCGTCGATTCCCTCTGGACCGCCGCCGGCGGATTCCACGGCACGTGGGACGAGGAGGAATTCGACATCGAATACACCTACTACGGACTCCTCGCCCTCGGGCATCTCGCTCTCTGATCCTCCGTGATGATCGATCCCGACCGCCTTCGCGAGACCCTGACAAACGCCCGAATCGCCTTGCTCGCGGAGCGGAACGATCAAGGGCACTGGACCGGCGAGCTCTCCACCTCCGCCCTCTCCACCGCCACCGCGCTGGTCGCGCTCGGCTGTGTCGATCCCGTCCTCCATCGGGATCGCGTCGCCGGGGCCTGCGGCTGGCTCGTCGCGAATCAGAATGCCGACGGAGGCTGGGGGGATACGGTGAAAAGCTTTTCCAACATCTCCACGACGCTGCTCTGCTGGTCGGCGCTGTCGCGTTTCGGCGGCGATGACTCCCGCGATGCGGTCACGCGTGCCTCGCATTGGATCCGTGGCTACGTGGGATCGCTCGATCCCGCGATGATCGCCGAGACGGTGAAAGCCCGCTATGGGAAAGACCGCACTTTCTCCGTGCCCATCCTGATGCTCTGCGCGATCTGCGGCACGCTGGGTCCACGGGGCTGGGATCAGGTGATGCAGATGCCGCATTGGCTCGCCGCCTTCCCGAGATCGTGGTTTGCCGCGCTGCGTCTGCCTGTCGTCAGCTACGCGCTGCCTGCTCTCATCGCGATCGGCTGCGCGAAATCGCGCACGACCTTGGCCAAGTGCCGGCTTGCCCTCCGTGATCCGCTGTGGCCCAGGCTTTCTCGGTTGCTCACCTCGATCCAACCGGCCTCCGGGGGATTCCTCGAAGCCGCACCTCTCACCAGTTTCGTGACCATGGCCCTCGTCACGGCCGGAGAGCGCGAACATCCCGTGGTGAAGAAGGGGGTCTCGTTTCTCCTCGACACGATCCGTCCCGATGGGAGCTGGCCGATCGACACCAATCTCGCGACGTGGGCGACGACGCTCGCGGTGAAGGCTCTCGCAGCGGGCAAAGAGGGTATGGTGGAGGATCGAACCCTCTTTGACGGGCAGGAGATGGTGAAACGCCGGCTCCTCGATCAGCAATACAAGGAGCGCCATCCTTTCACCGATGCGGCTCCGGGCGGCTGGGCATGGACCGACCTCAGCGGTGGCGTGCCCGATGCCGACGACACGCCCGGCGCGCTACTCGCCCTGAAGGTGCTTTTGTCAGGATCGGAGGATGTGGAGAGCCGCGCCGCGGCCGAGGCCGGGATCGTCTGGCTGCTGGACCTTCAGAATCGCGATGGCGGCATCCCCACTTTCTGCCGGGGATGGGGCGCGCTGCCCTTCGACCGGTCCTCGCCCGATCTCACCGCCCACACCCTGCGGGCGTGGCGGACGTGGCGCGGGGAGATGCCCGCGACGATCCAGGCGCGCATCGACCATGGCACGGAGAAGGGGATCGCCTTTCTCCTGCGCGAACAGCGTCGCGACGGATCGTGGCGCCCGCTCTGGTTCGGCAACCAGTATCGCCGCGACGATGAGGAAAATCCCACCTACGGCACGGCGAAGGTGCTGCTCGCCCTCGCGGAGATCGATCCGGCGAGCGATGCGGTGAAGCGGGGCGCGGCCTGGCTGCTCGCCCATCAAAACGAAGACGGTGGCTGGGGCGGCGCAAAAGGCATCACGCCCTCCACGATCGAGGAGACCGCCCTCGCCCTCAGTGCCCTGACATTCCTCCAATCCACCACCCATCCATCATTCCATTTCTCCGAGACGCTCGTTCGGGGCTTCGAGTGGCTCGATCTGGCGACAGAGGTGGGGACCCGTTTCGAGCCTGCTCCGATCGGCTTTTATTTCGCGAAGCTCTGGTACTACGAGCGCGCTTATCCCATCGTCTGGACGGTCGAGGCGCTCGGGAGGCTGAGCCTCATCGAGGGATCGGAGGAGGGGGAATCCGCTCCGAATCTCCGCCGCCACCCGTCGAAGGGGTGATCGGCGGTTTGGGCGGACTCGTCGTGATGGGCTTGGGCGCCGGAGTCGTCGATACGGCGGGAGGAGCCGGCGGAGCTGGAATCGGCGCAGGCGGTGCGGAAGTCGTCGGAGCCGGAGAGATCGGCGGAGGAGCGGGAATGCCATCACCCACGCTTGGTCCCGTCATCGGCCGGCCGTTTGCATCGACGGGTGCGTAGGGCTGGTTGCCGGCGACAGCGACGCCGGGGGCGGGCGGGAGCGGCACGGAATGGATGCCCGTCATCGATCCAGGCACCTGTCCCGGGATTTGACCGGGGATCTGGCCCGAGGCGATCCCTGGAGGCATCGGCGGGATCACCGCACCGGGAGCAATCGCCGAATTCGGCATCGTGGCGGTGGGGGAATAGGTACCTGTCAGGTCGATCGGCGTGGTGGCGCCGCCTGGAGCCATCGAGTCGATGATGAGGGGCTGACCGTCGGGCCGGGCGCGTTGATCGCGGTAGATCCAGACGGTGCGGAGGACCTCCCCGGTATTGCCCGAGATGTAGAGTTTGCCGACGAGACGGCGAGCCGCGTCGAGCAGCTCGAGACGCCAGATCGGTTCCGTGGAGTATTCGCGGAGGCGCAGCAGGTAGTCGCAACTGTCGAAAGCCATCTTCGCCTTGCGGGCTTCGCCCTCGGCGATGGTGAAGGCGGCGACACTGTCGACGCTGATCTGGGAGGCGTTGAAATAACCGATCGGGACGTCGTCGGGATAGCGGACGTCATCGATGCCGCCGTCGCCGGCGCGACCGCCGCCCGCCCAGAAGCGATAGAGGAGGCGCGGAGCGCGCTGATCGTAGGCGAGGATCTGCCAATCGGTCGGCTGGGGCACGCCACCCTGCGCCCGCATCTCGGCGATCCATTGGACGGCCTGGGGGCCGAACTGCGTCGAGACGAGGCCGATCGCTTCGCGGGCGCTGGTCGCGGTGCGTTGTGCCTCGGCGGACGGGGTCGCCAGGAGGGCTCCGGCGAAAAGGGCGGTGAGCAGGGAGACGGGTGGTTTCATCGTGGGCAAGTGGGGCAGGGGTCTACCAAGTCGTAATACGATCCCTTGTCACGCGATCTTAGCGCGATTTTTTCGATTCGATACCGGCGCGACCAGGGAGACGGCGATTGGCGCGATCACGAGAGAAAAGGTTTTGTTCTCCGGCGACGGGGTCTGGCAAACTGGGGGATCGTCCGTATCCGGACCCGAAAAGGTGAGAGCATCGTCACGACAGGGTATCTTCGCCGCCGCGTTCGCAATCGCGTTTACGGGCGCGTCCGGGCCGCACGCCGCGGGCGCGGTCGATTATCTGCGCGAGATCAAGCCGGTGCTGCGGGAGCGATGCCAGGCCTGCCACGGAGCACTGAAGCAGCAGGCCGGACTCCGGCTCGACACCGCCGCCCGACTCCTCGCCGGCGGTAAAGAGGGGCCGGTCGTCGTCGCGGGCAAGCCGGAGGAAAGCCGTCTCATCACCCGGCTCACCACCACCGACGTGCATGAACGCATGCCGCTGGAGGCCGCGCCGCTGAAGCCGGCGCAAATCGAGGCGATCCGCGCCTGGATTCTCGCCGGGGCGCCGGTGCCACCCGACGAGAAGGGCGAGGAGGATCCTCTCGAACATTGGTCGTTCCAGCGGATCGAACGTCCCGCGCCGCCGGAGGTCGCCGGGGTGACGCATCCGGTGGACCGCTTTCTCGAGGCGCGGCTCGGCGAAAAGGGGCTGCGTCCCTCGCCCGAGGCGGAGCGCGGTTTGCTCCTGCGCCGGCTGCATCTGAACCTCACCGGATTGCCTCCCACGGAGGCGCAACTCGGGGACACGCGTCCCTACGAAACGATCGTCGACGAGTTGCTCGCCAGTCCGCATCACGGCGAGCGCTGGGCGCGGCATTGGATGGACGTGTGGCGCTACTCCGACTGGTACGGGCTCGGCGACCAGCTCCGCAACAGCCAGAAGCACCTCTGGCACTGGCGCGATTGGATCGTGGAATCGCTCAACGCGGACAAGGGCTACGATCGCATGATCGAGGAGATGATCGCCGCCGACGAACTCGCGCCCGGCGACTCCGACGCGATCCGGGCTACCGGCTTCCTCGCCCGGAATTATTACCTCTTCAACCGCACCACCTGGCTCGACGATACCCTCGAGCACACCGGCAAGGCCTTTCTCGGCGTCACGCTGAATTGCGCGAAGTGCCACGATCACAAGTACGATCCCATCGCGATGGTCGATTACTACAACCTGCGTGCCGTCTTCGAGCCCCACCAGGTGAGGCTCGATCCGGTACCGGGGGTGATCGATTTTGAGAAGAACGGAATCCCCCGGGTCTTCGATGATCATCCCGATGCCGAAACCTTCCTCCACGTCCGGGGAGATCCCGCCCAGCCTGACAAAACCATCAAAATCGCACCGGCGGTGCCCGCGGCCTTCGCCTCTTTCGCGCCGCCGATCGAGCCGGTCGCGCTGCCGCGGGAGGAGTGGGCGCCGGCGACGAGGGCATCTTTCCGCGAAGACCATCTCGCGGCCGCGCGCGGCAAGTTGCGGGCGGCGGAGACGGAGCTGAAGCACGCCGTGGCCGCGGTCGTGGAGCCGCCGGATCCGCCGGCGGGCAGCGCCGGCGCGTGGCTGCGCGATGACTTCGAAGGGCCCGCTCCGGAGCGGTGGGACCTGGTCGGTGAAGGCTGGAAATATGAAGGTGGTCGTCTCCTGCAGACCTTGGCGAGCCGCGAGGGAGTGATGCTGCGGAGCCGCGACCCCCATCCCCGCGATTTCGAGCTGCGCTGCCGCTACACCACCACCGGAGGCACCACCTACAAGTCCGTGACGTTCCGCTTCGATCTCGACGAGACGGGCGCGAACTCGAATTTCGTCTACACGAGCGCTTATGACAAGGGATCGAAGGTGCAGGTCGCCCATACCGTCGACGGACAATCCCAATACCCGGGTGCCGGTGCGGTGGCGCGACCCATCGAGGTGGGCAGAACCTACGAGTTGCGTTTCGCGGTGCGCGACCGCCTCGTCAATGTCTGGCTCGAAGAGGCTTTCCTCCTCGCCTACGAGATGCCGCGCCGCGGTGCGGGCGGGCGGATCGCCCTCTCCGGCTTCGATGCGACGGTGGCGTTTGATTCCGTGTCGATCGCGCCTCTCCCGGACGGAGTGAAGCTGACCGCGGTGGGCGATACGGCGGCCAAGACGGCCGATCCGGCGAAGGCGGTGGCATTGGCCGAAGCCGCGAAGGAAGTCGCCGCGGCGGAACTGGCGCATCTTGAAGCGGTCATCGCCGCGGATAGCGCGGCGCTCACGAAGCCGGATGAGACGCTCGCCCGTGCCGCTTCGCGGCGCGAGGCGGAGATGATGACGGCCCGCGCGAAGCGCGATCTGTTGCAGCTCGGCCCTGACGGAGATGCCAAAAAAGTGAAGGCGGCGGAGGAAGCGCTCGCCGCGGCGGAAAAAAAGCTGGCGGCGAAAGACGCGGATTACACGCCCTTGCGCGGGGCGAGGAAGGCGCTCGAGACTCCCGAGCACAAGGACGACACCTACGGCCCCACCTATTCCCCCACGAGCACCGGGCGCCGTCTCATGTTCGCGAAGTGGATCACCTCGCGCGAGAACCCGCTCGCCGCGCGCGTCGCCGTGAACCATGTCTGGATGCGGCACTTCGGCGAGCCGCTCGTGGAGACGGTCTTTGATTTCGGCCGTCAGGCGCCGCGCCCGGAGCACCTCGAACTGCTCGATTGGCTCGCGGTAGAGTTCATCGAGTCGGGCTGGAGCTTCAAGCGCCTGCACCGGCTCCTCGCGACTTCGGCGGCCTACCGGCGTTCCTCATCTAATGCGGATGCCGATCCCGCGACCCTCGCCGCCGATCCGGTGAACCGCTTCTACTGGCGCGCACATCCGCGGCGCATGGAATCCCAGGTGGTGCGCGACAGCCTCCTCCATCTCGCCGGAGAACTCGATGCGACGATGGGAGGCCCCTCCGTGCCGCCGAACGGGAGCTCGAAGCGGCGCGGGATCTACTTCACCCATTCGCGCGACGAGGAGGACAAATTCCTGACGATGTTCGACAACGCCGACATCCTCCAGTGCTACCGTCGGCCGGAGAGCATCGTCCCGCAGCAGGCGCTGGCCCTCGCCAATGCCGCCGTCTCGCTCGATGCCGCCGGAAAAATCGCGTCGCGGATCCACGCGGCGCATCCCGGCGCGGACCGGGGAGCGTTCGTGGACGGGGTGTTTATGCTTTTGTTAGGACGCTCCCCGGACGGGGCGGAGCGGGCCGCCTGTCTCGACTACTGGACCGAAATGGGCTCGCTCGAATCCGTGAAGGCATCCGGCGATCCCGAGGGCACGATCCGCGCCCGCCTCGTGCATGCGGTGTTGAATCACAACGACTTCGTGACGGTGCGGTGAAGGAACGGCGCGGAAGCGAAAGCCGCCTTCAGTTCGCCGTGATCGAATAGGCCTGTCTCGCGGCGTTGGTCACCCGGTAACGGCCGAATTCCCTGCCGTTCGAGTTCAGGAAGGTCCAGATCTGGCCCGCCACGGCCTGCATCGACAGGGATTTTCCGGGATCGAGCGCACCGAAAGGTTGGGGAGCCTGGCCGGGATTGAGTCGGTTCACCGTCACCACGCGGGGCGTCGTGTTGGTGAAAGTCACGGTGACGAGACCTGCGGCGGCGGCGGGAGGATTCACCGGGTTGCCCGCACCCCGGATGATGGGGTAATGCTGGTTCGGTTTCCCCAAGGCGGTGTATTGGCCGATCTGGCGGGTGCCGAGGAGGATCGCGAAGTTTTCGCCGGGCACGGCATTGAGCGACGCGGAGGCACCTGGTTTCACCGGAGTGTCGGGATTCGGGACGACCACCTGGCCGCGGTGGTTGACACGGCGGACGATGACCTTTTCGGGCAGTTGGTTCGCGAAAGTGACGACGACCGACTGGGCGTGGCTGATCTCGCGTGACACGCCAAGGAGACAAAGACCAAGGCAGAGGGTGAGCAGGTGGCGCGGGAAAAGGCGGGTGGAATTCATATCGGTCGGACGTTCGGGTGAGGGATGAAAACGACGAATCTCTAGCGTTTCCGGGTGCCGGGGTCAAACGAATACCCCGACCCGGTCCATCGCACCGGACCGGACCGGGCGGGTGCGCCTCCGCGATCGCGCTGGGGGCGGTACGCGCCTGGAGCTTTGACGGGGGCGGCCATCTTCTGGCACAATGGAGATGTTTTGAAACGGATGCATTCCAGATTCCGCTCCGGCCCTTGGATCGATCCCGAGGCCATGCGGTCGCTGCACCGCCGCGAGTTCCTCCATCGCGCCGGACTCGGCTTCGGCGGGCTCGCCCTGAATGCGATGCTCGCCCGGGATGGATTTGGAGCCACCGGCACGGAGAGCGCTTATGTGCCTCCGGGTGGATCGCCCCAGTTCGCGCCGAAGGCGAAGAGCGTGATCTGGCTCTTCATGCGGGGCGGGGTCAGCCACATGGAGAGCTTTGATCCGAAGCCCGCGCTCAACCAATATGCGGACAAGTCCATTCCCGAGACGCCCTTCGCCTCCGTCCTCGATCCGGAAAAGCGGAAGAAGGTGCGTGTCGTGGTGGTGAACGACGCGAACGGGCAGCAGCGGACGAAGATCTACCCTCTCCAGACCGGGTTCAGGAAATACGGGAAGAGCGGCATCGAGGTGAGCGACTGGTTTCCCCACATCGGCTCGTGCGTCGATGATCTCGCCGTGATCCGCTCGATGTGGACCACCGACGACAATCACGGTGCCCAGGTGCAGTTTCACTCGGGCAGGCACATGCTCGATCCGCGCGTCCCGACGATCGGAGCCTGGGTCAATTACGGGCTCGGCACGCTCAACGAAAACCTGCCGCAGTTCATCAACATGGGGCCGCGCTTCTTCGATCCGCGCGACGGCCACTACCTCGGCCCCGCCTACGACGCGGTGAAACTGAAGGTCGATCCGAAAAACCCGCTCGATTACGCGAAGCCCGAGATCGCCATGGATGCGACCGAACAAAAGCTGGGCTTCGATCTCATGAGCCGGCTCAACCGGCTCAATCAATCCCGCTACCCCGGTGACGCGGCGCTGGATGCGCGGATCAAGAGCTACGAGCTCGCCTACCGCATGCAGATGGCGGTGCCCGAGACGATCGATTTTTCCAAGGAAAGCGAGGCGACGAAGGAGCTCTACGGTCTCGATCAGGAGGAGACGCGTCCCTTCGGCGAGCAACTGCTCGCGGCGCGGCGCTTCGTCGAGCGCGGGGTGCGTTTCATCCAGATCATGCACGGCGACGGCGCGGCCGGGGCGTGGGACCAGCATTCGAAGCTGAAGGAAATGCATTCGAAACTCGCCATGCAGGTCGACCGTCCCATCGCCGGCCTGTTGAAGGATCTGAAACAACGGGGACTCCTCGAAGAGACCCTCGTCGTTTTCGGCACCGAGTTTGGACGCACTCCCGGATCGCAGGGTGCCGACGGGCGCGACCACCATCCCTACGGCTTCAGCGTGTGGATGGCCGGAGGCGGGATCAAGGGTGGCATCGTCCACGGATCGACCGACGAACTCGGCTACCATGCGGTGGAAAGCCCGCATTACGTGACCGATCTTCATGCGACCCTGCTCCATCAGATGGGATTGCATGCCCACCATCTCGAGGTGCCGGGACACAAACGGCTCGAGGTCGATTTCGGGGAGGTGATCCGGGAGATTGTGTGAGGGGGAGGGCGCGGAAGGATATGGCGGTTGGGAGGAGTAGAAAACCACTTTGGTTCTTACTGCCCTCGTGGAGTTCTCCCGATCAATGATCGATCCCTTCTTCGAGCTGTGGTTTCGGAGAGAATCGAAACCCTGTATGATTGAGAAGACAACCCGGTTCCGCCGAAAAAATTGGCGACTTCGTTAACCCCTCCGCTGGATGACTAGGCCTTCATGGAAAAGAGAGGAAAGGGACGGTTAGCGCCGTCTCTTTTCCAAGTACTCGATTTTTTCCACGTTCGCCCGCTCGTAGCTGTTGAAGTTGGAAAAGACCTGGGTTTGACTCGAAGTCCGCGGGGTGTAAAGGGAACCGAGTGATTCCTGGAATTGCTTGCCGCGGGGGGTGCTGAAAATAAACCCATTTCTGGCGAAGATCTCATTTCTTGCCAGCCAGAGTTCATCGGATGAAAGATCGGACAGTTCGTCATCAGTGAGAATGCGCGAACTGGAATCTTGGAACAGCCACGGACTCGTTAAGGCACGAACCGTCTGAGAATCCGGAATCTGGGCAGGGATGGAGGCGATATTGGTGGCGTCGATCTCTGTGGTGGCAAGCATCTCGGCATCTCGTTCCGCTTCCGCAACTCGTCGGGCTTCCTCATCGAGTCTCCTTTTTTCCGCCTCGATGGCAAGTTGCTGAGTCATCTCCTCCCTTACCCGTTGAGCGATCTTTTCCGACTCCAGACGCACAAGGTCTTCAATCTGAGCCTTGATTTTCGGGTCCTCCATCGATGCGGCGAAGGCAACATCCTCCATCTTTTCCTTTTCGTTGGGGATCAACGGCTTCGAGCCGCGGACGAGCAAGACCTTGTCAATGCTTCCCGGAATCTTGAGAAGAGGGTCTTGACCGGTTCTCTGAAAAACTTTTCGACTGGTCTCCCGGAATACTTCCGTAAGTTCCAATCCGCTTGAGGGACGCTTCTGCAATTCTTCAACGAGGGCTGAGGTGTAGGGCGAGTTTCCCCCGCTGGAAGGATCCGCGTCCGCGGCAACCTCGCCTGCCGCCGTGGAAAACGCGACCAACGTTCCGGTAGGTTCCTTCACATCAACGAGCCCGCGCGCCGCCACATTCCTCGCAGCAGCCCCGCGTGCGAAGGGATTGTTGCGGCAGCAATCGAGAACGACCACGTTCGGAAAGGTTTTTGTCTCTTCGAAGATTCCGAAGATCTCGTTAAGTGAAATGGAGCTGAACTTCGTCAGCCGCGGGCTCCCGGTCACCGCATCCACGGGCAGGAGGTAGTTGATCCCGTCGATCTGCACACCGTGTCCGGCAAAATAGAAAAAGCCAAGGGCACCGTTTTTGAGTTTGCTCAAAAAGAGATCCAGCTCTTCGCCCATCCTGAGCTTGTCGGCGTCTTCGGCAATGGTGACGTTAAAGCCCAGAACGTGCAGTTCTTTTGCCAAGGCCCTTCCGTCATTCACCGCGTTCTCAAGTTGTCCCACATCCGTGCTGTAAAGATTGTTCGCAATAACGAGTGCCACGCGCTCCTTTTCGGTTCCACACAAGTTTGTGCCCGGGTTGAGCAATAGAGCAAGCGACCCGAGGATGAGGAGACGGCCGAGTTGCAACGTGAAGCATTTCATTTCCTTGCAAGTTGATTCGCAGAAGTAAGAATCGGTTTTGAGAAAAAACAATCTTAATTTTCTCTTCGAAAAAGACTCGCGGGAAGGGCCGGCTATTCGGTCAATTTCTCAAAAGCGATTGATTTGAGGCTTATTGGCGAATACGGTCGATTTTCCAAGAATACGAGGTTTTCCGATTGATAATGAAACTGCCACGACACACGGCCGGATGGATTCTTTCATGGTCGCTGTGCGTCTTGTCGGTTTCCGCGGAGCAGTCAATCGTGATTGATCCCGGCCATGGAGGTAACAGTGTTGCCGGAAGCCTCGTGGAACGAAGTAACAGTTCACCGAACAACGCGACGACGCCGGGAGGTCTGAAGGAGAAAGATCTCACTCTGGAATTCAGTTTGATCCTCCGGGAAGAGATATTGAAGGAGGCGAAGCGACAAGGGCGGAAAATCAACGTCGTCCTCACCCGGGAAAAGGATGTGAATCTCGACTTCATTGAGCGAGCTCAAATCTGTAATCGGCCCGACACGGCCTGTGTCGTCAGCATTCATTTCAACGCGGGGGCGGGTCCCGAAACGTTTGGAAGTCTTGCCCTCGTCGCTGCCGAGAACCGGAATCCCAATTACAAGATCGACAGCGCTTTCGGAGCAGGTTTGGCGGAAGCATGTTCGAACGGAGTTCGGAGATTCCTTCCCCAGTCGAAGAGTAGAGGAGTCATCACTGACGGGCATCTCCACGGCGGGCTTGGTTCGAACTTCTTTTTCCAATTGCAGCGTCAACCGCATCTCAAGGAGGTTCCAAAGTGTTTTCTCGAGATCGAGTTCATCGACAATGCGACGGTGGAAAAAGCATTGCTTTCCGAAGATCGGGCCGCGAAATTCGGATACATCTCGGCTTCCGTGGCAACTTATCTGGTGGCCGTCACCGAAGGGAAGGCGAAGAAAAGAAAAAACTGAGGGAAACCTATTTTTTCCCGTTTTCGCAGCCGACGGTATTGATCAACGGCTGGTGTTCTCTTTTTATAGGGCAGTCTTTCCGGATCTCTGTTTCATCGGATGCAGAGGTGGATTCAAGACTCCCCCGTTCCCTCACCCCCGCACCACCGCCATCGCCTCGCGCGCATTGGCCTCGACCTTGGCCCAGTCCTTCGCGCGGATCACGTCGCGTGGGGCGAGCCAGCTGCCTCCGACGGCGGCGATGAGTTCGTGATCGAGCCAGGTTTTCAGATTGCCGAGGTTGATCCCGCCGAGCGGGATGAATTTCGGTCCGAGGTGGGTGAAGGGCGCGGCGATGTTGGCGAGGTGCTTGAGACCTCCGGCGGATTCGGCGGGAAAGAATTTCAGGAGGCGGCATCCCTCGCGGATCGCGACATCCACATCGGTGGGAGTCATCACCCCCGGACCGAAGGGCAATCCGGCGTCGGCGGCCTTGCGGATGACTTCGGGATTCACCCCGGGAGAAACGCCGAATTCCGCTCCGGCGACGATGGCGGGCGCGACCTGGTCTGGCGAAAGGATCGTGCCGATGCCGATATGCATGGCGGGACAGGCGGCGCGGATCGCGGCGGCGGCATCGAAGGCGACGGGCGTGCGCAGGGTCAGCTCCATCGCGGTGACTCCGCCGCGGAGGAGGGCCTCGGCGACGGGGACGGCGGCGTCGAGCTCGTCGATGACAAGGACGGCGATGAGTTTGGCTTCGCACAGGATTTTGCCGATGCCGGATTCGGGGGTGAGTTCGCTCATGGGGTGGAGGGGCTGTTTGCGAAAGAGTCTTCGGGATGGGATACTACGGTTTATGAGTTTGAAAACCCCTCTTTCGCGTCCGTTTGCCTTGGCACTGTCGTGCTTGCTGGTCGCCGGCCTTTTCCCGGCATCGCTTCCGGCCCAGGAACCGGCCAAGACGAAGAGAGCCCCCGACCCGGCATTGCTCCCGATCGAGGATGAATCCGGATTGCCCCGTGTCCTCCTCATCGGGGACTCGATTTCGATCGGCTACACGCTCTCGGTGCGTGAGAAGTTGAAGGGCAAGGCGAACGTCCATCGCCCCCGGGCGAATTGTGGTCCCACCACGGCGGGCCTCGAGCACCTCGATGCCTGGCTCGCGACCGGCGGGAAAGGCAAAAAATGGGACGTGATCCACTTCAACTGGGGCTTGCACGATCTGAAGTATTTGGGACCAAATGGAGAAAATCTCGCCGAGCCCGGCAGTCCGGGGAGTCGCCGGCAGGTCTCGCCGGAGGATTACCGGAAAAATCTGGAAACCCTTGTCACCAAACTACAGGCGACGGGGGCGAAGCTGATCTGGCGCAACACGACGCCGGTGCCCGAGGGGGCGAAGGGGCGGGTCGTGGCCGACGCCCTCGTATACAATGAGATCGCGGAGGACGTGATGGCGCGAGCGAAAGTGCCGGTGCACGACCTTTACTCGTTCGCATTCGAGCGTTTGGATCGTATCCAGAAACCGGCGGACGTCCATTTCACCCCCGAAGGATCCGGGATCCTCGCCGAGGATGTCGTCCGTGTGATTCTCGAAACGCTCCAACCCCGACTTGTCGAAAACGACCATCATGAAACGAATTCCTTGTTCCCGGACGTTCGCCTTGGCCGCATCGTTGCTGCCGGTGATCGTCGTCGCGCAGAACGGTGACAAGCCCGGCCATGACATGGCCCCGCCTCCGGCGCATTGGAAAATCCCCGCCGCCCCGGTCGTGAAGCCGGAGGACTCCGCCGCGACGATGAAGCTGGAGGAGGGCTTCGAGCTCGAACTCGTCGCCGCCGAGCCCATGGTGCACGACCCGGTCGTGCTCGCCTTCGACGGCGACGGCCGCATCTGGGTCGCGGAGATGCTCGGCTACATGCCTGACATCGATGGCAAGCTCGAGGAATCGACCTACGGCCGCATCTCCGTGCTCGAGGACACGGATGGCGATGGCCGGGCGGACAAACACACCGTCTTTCTTGAAAAATACCTGCTGCCGCGCGCGGTGGCGCTGATCGACAACGACCGCACCCTCCTCTTCGCCGACAATGAAAAGCTCCATGAGGCGGAGATCGTGGTTTCGGAAGATGGGACGATCCGGGCGGGTGAGGTCGTCGTGGTCGATGAGACGTATGCCGAGGGCGGCAATCCCGAGCACAAGCCGAACGGTTTGATGCGGGCGCTCGACAACTGGTTCTACAACGCGAAATCGGACCTACGCTACAAGAAGGTGAATGGCGTCTGGATCAAGGAAAAGACGGAGGAGCGGGGGCAGTGGGGGATCTCGCAGGATGTCTACGGGCGCCTTTTCACGAATTCGAACTCGAACCTCATCGCCGTCGAAGAGATCCCTCCGGGGGCGAAAGCGCGGAATCCCCACCACGCCTTCCGCGGGCCCGTGACGTCGACCATCAAGGATCAGCAACTCTGGCCTTCCCGCATCAATCCCGGGGTGAACCGCGGATACATGAAAGGCACGCTCGATGAGAAAGGCTACCTCGTGAAGCCGACCGCCGCCTCGGGCATGGCGGTCTACCGGGGCGACCAGTTCCCGTCGGAATTCCACGGCCAGTTGTTCGTCACCGAGCCGGCCGGCAATCTGGTGAAGCGGGCCACGATCGCAGAGGGGGAGAAGGGTTTCCGCGTCGTGCGCAGCGCGATCGAGGGCTCGGAGTTCCTCACCTCCACCGACGAGCGTTCGCGCATGGTCAATGCCCACACCGCACCGGATGGCTCGCTCTATCTCGTCGATTTCTACCGGGGCATCCTCCAGCACAAGGAATACATGACTTCCTACCTCCGCGCCCAGGTCGTCGAGCGAGGGCTGGAGACGCCGATCGGCCTCGGGCGCATCTGGCGCGTGCGCCATACCGGGGGCAAACCCCTCGCGGCCGCCCCGAAGATGTCGCGGGAAAGCACCGCCGCCCTCGTCGCCCATCTTTCCCATCCGAACGGATGGTGGCGCGACACGGCCCAGAGACTGATCGTGGAGCGGGGTGGTGATGAAGAGACGATCGCCGCCCTCCGTGCGCTCGCCGCCGACGGCTCGAATGAAATCGCCGCCGTCCACGCGATCTGGACGCTCGAGGGGCTCGGCAAACTCGATGCGGACGCGCTGAAGTCCGCCCTCGTCCTGAAACAGCCACGGGCGGTCGCCGAGGTGGTGCGTGCCGCCGGGACGCTCTCCGGGACGGAGAAAGCCGCCGGGGTCTTCGCCCTGATCGCCCCGCTCGCGGAGAGCGGCGAGATCCTCGTGCGCCGCCAGGTCGCGGCCAGTCTGGGACGTTTCGGCGATCCCGCCGTACCGGTGCTGGCCGGTCTCGTCGTCTCGCAGGAAAAAGATCTCCTCACCGGCGACCTTGCGGTGAGCGGCCTCGCCGGCAACGAGCTGGCGCTTCTCAAGGCGCTGCCGCCTAAACACAATCTCCGCACCGCCCTCATCGAAACGCTCGTGAAGCGGAATGAGAAAAAGGAGCTCGGTGAACTTGCTTCTCTATTGGAGGATGCGGGAGAATTCCGCGCTCTCGCACGAGCCTCGTCGATGCAGCGCCGGGCGACGGAGGCGGTCGATCTCCTCGTGCTCGTGGCCAGGCCGGAGACTGCCGCGGCGACCCGCAAGGCGATCATCGAGGGATTGCTCGCGGGCGGAAAAGACAAGAAATTCAAACCCATGCCGGTAAAAGAGCTCGACGCGCTCGCCCTCGCCACCAAAGGCGGCCTCATCAGCGAGAAAGACGGGAAAGCCCTCGCGGCCCTCTTCAAGGTGGGATCGGGCGAGGAGGAGACCTTCCTCTTGACCGATGCCCATCGCGAGCAATTCAAGCTGGGCGAGGTCCATTATCAGCGGATCTGCATGGGCTGCCACCAGGTGCATGGAAACGGGCAGCAGTACATCGCGCCTCCCCTGGTGGGATCGGAGTGGGTGCTCGATTCGGAGCAACGGCTCATCGCCATCATCATGGACGGCGTGATGGGTCCGATCGAAGTCCTCGGCAAGACCTACACCGTCCCCGAGATCCAGCCGATGATGCCCGGTCTGCGGATGAATCCGGAGTTCACCGACGAGCAGCTCGCCGCGATCGCCACCTATGTCCGCAACGCCTGGGGCAACGGCGCCGCGCCGGTGCCGGCCGAGGCGGTCGCCCGCTACCGCGAGGGCATCGCTCCTCGCGCCCCATGGACGCCGGAAGAACTCCTGAAACTGAAATGAGCCGTCCGGCCCCGGCCGCCTTCACCGCCGCTTCCCTCGAATCCTGGTCTGCCGCAGACCGGGCGGCGCTCTATGAAGCGGTGGACGGGTCGGATTATTCGCTCGACGATTGGCTGGCCGCCCTCGGCACCTTCGACGCGTGGCTGGAGGGCAGGGGGGAACATGGGCGACCTTGGCGCGAGATCACCGGCTACATCCACTGCTGCACCCTCATGGCGTCTCCCGGAATTGCTTTGGGAAAGTTAGAAGTTATTGTTAACAAGGCACTTACTGAATTTGGTTTCGCGTTCATGGGCGAGTCTCAGTCTTGAGAAGATTCAGTTTCTGCGAATTTCCGTGAGAAAAGGATAGGCATCGGCTCCGGGATGTGGTAAGCTACAGGCCTATGTCAGCCACACGTAGAACACGATTCTCGCGCAGGGTGCCAGATCACGTCACCGACGAACTGGTCACCGTTCTCTCAGACAAACAAACGTTCGGTTTCAACGATCTCTTCGAGGTCGTTTACGAAAATCTCAAAGCCCGTAACGCCGTCAGTGGCGGAGAAGAAATGCTCCGCCTCCGTGCTTACGAAAAGCTCCAGAACCTCGTTACGAGGGGTTTGGTTGAGAAGAACGGCAAAGAGTATCGTGGTCTCGAAAACATCCACGAAGCTTCCAGCGCCCCCGCGGCGTCCTGAGGCACCTTCCGTTTGATCCGGGTCCGGCCGGGCAGCCTCCGCGAGGTGCGCCCGTCGGGAAGGAACAAGTTCGCTTTCTCCGCCGCGAGACGAAATCGTCTGGACGGGGAGGGCAAAATCACTACATTCCGTCGGATCCGGGCCGCTCCGGACCGACGGATTTTTTTTGGCCATGCTCTCCGACTACATTCCCGTGCTCATCCAGGTGATTTTTGCCGGCGGCTTCGCCGTGGCGACTCTCATCGCCAGCGCCCTGCTCGGCAAACGCGCTCTCACCAACCGGACAAAAGACTCCGCCTACGAGTGCGGAATGAATCCGATCGGAGAGGGGCAGGCCCGCTTCAGTGTGAAGTTCTACCTTGTCGCGATGCTCTTCGTGCTCTTCGACATCGAGGTCGTCTTCCTCGTGCCATGGGCCACGGTCTACCGCGAGCAGATCGAGGCGGGCGGCTTGGTCTTCCTCACCGGCATGCTGGGTTTCGTCGGCATTCTCTTTGTCGCCTACCTCTACGCCTTGAAGAAGGGCGCCCTCGAGTGGCGTGGTTGAAATCCTTCCCCCCGAGTCTTCCGATTCCCGCTCCGATGGTCCACTACATTGCTCTCTTCCGGGTCGGCAAGGGCGCGGTGGACGCGGACCTCGAGGAAATGATCCGCGCCAGCCGCACCTGTTTCCACCGCATCCACGAGGCCCACAATTTCCGTTCCGGACGCAATCTCGATTCCAAGGCCGAGTTCGCTTTCTTTCTCTCCGCGGATTTCGAGAGTCGTGAGAAACTCGCCATGTTCCGTGAGGATCCGAATTTCATCCGCTTCGAGAGCGAGGTGTTGAAGCGCCACACCACCAGCCGCGTCGAGCACCTCTACGAGACCGTGCCGGGCAAGGATCCGAAATACTCCTGATCCTGCCCGCCGTCTGATCACGGGATTCACACGGAGTTTTCCCCGAGATTTCATCTGCCCTTCACTCGCTCTCCACCCGGGCGAAGGACGATGGCGGCATGAAATCCACCCTTTCCCGCGGGCTGCCGGACCTCCTTCACGAGCTGCTCTGGTTCTGCCATCGCCAACTGCCCGCCTGCGTCTTCGGTGTGCTCCTCCTCGGCGGGCTGCTCGTCACCAGACATTGGACCGACGCGGCCCCGCTCTCGCGCCAGGATTTCCTCTTTCTCTACGCGCTCGGTCTCCAGATCGTGCTGATCGCCTTCCGCTTCGAGCATCGCGAAGAGGTCGGCGTGATCTTCGCCTTCCACCTCCTCGCCAACCTCATGGAGTGGTTCAAGACTTCGCCTGCGATCGGATCCTGGCAGTATCCCGCCGAGGGAGTGATTTTTCGGGCGCTTCGCTGATTCGTGTGGTGTTCAGAAGCGTCGTGGTAGCGGGCTTGGCAACCCGGTAGCGGGGTTGAGACCTCCGGCGATCCAGTAGGCGATGGTCCGGAAGTTCTTCCAGTTGCGGTAGCCCCGCGCCCTTTTTCTTGCCAGTTGGAGACGGCTGTTGAGACCCTCCATGACGGCGCTGGTAGTCCCGTTCCGGTAGTAGTCGAGGATCCCCTCCCAGTGTCGCTTGAGGGTGGCGCAGAGCTTCTTGACCGGCTCGAGGCGGCATCGCCGCCTCCATGAATAAACCGACTCAAGGTGTTCCTCGGCCGCCTCGCGGGTAGCGTAGCGCCAGGCATCGGCGAGGAACTCGCGCCAGCTCAGAGCCCGTCCCAACTTTGAATACTGCTTACAGAGCCGCTCGCGTTGTTCGAGTTGTTCCACCTTGAGGCGTTTCTTATTGCCTCGCAACGACCACATCGCTCCCTTTTCCAGTCCGCCTTCCTCGCGGGCGACCTCCTTGCGCACCTCGTCCACCGCCTTGCCCGCCAGAGCCATGACGTGGTATCGGTCGAAGACTTTCCGTGCTTCGGGAAGGTGCTGTTCCACCCCGCTTCGGAAGGCCGGGCTCATGTCCATCGCCACTTCCGTAATTGCTTCCGGCGTGGATTGATGCGCAACGAGTTCCGCAGCGAAGGCGGCTACCGTGGCGGCATCCTGCCCTTCGGTCAGGTAAAGGAGATTGCCGCTGTCGAGATCGACGAAGCAAGTCACGTAGCGATGACCTTTGCGCCGGCTCGTTTCGTCGAGCCCCACTCGTTTTAGCCGACTCCAATCCATCCCGGCATGGGCCTTTGCCACATAATGGTCCAGAAGCCGCCACAGGCGCGTGTCCTGGATGCCGAGGGTTTCGGCCGCTTCGCTCACGGCCATCTCGCGAAC
The DNA here is from genome assembly GCA_023253615.1 of Verrucomicrobiales bacterium. GTDB lineage: Bacteria > Verrucomicrobiota > Verrucomicrobiia > Verrucomicrobiales > DEV007 > Arctic95D-9. Next base: position 18,801 of record JALRFZ010000439.1, read on the forward strand.
CAGCAACAGCGCCCAGGCTTCGAAGAGGAGAGTGAACCCACTCCCGGGACGGGCCCAGGACACTTCCACCTGATGCACACCGCACTTGGTGCAATCCGTCCGCGGAACTTCGGCAACGAGTTCGGTCTCATACTGCCAAAAGTTGAGATGGCGCCAGCGTCGTTCGCGCCGTTCGTGGATGCGACTCTGCTCGCCGCAGCACGGACAGGAAAGCCGTTTGGTTCCGGCGAGGAGATCAACAGTGAGTCTGAGCTTTTTGGGATTGCCCTCGAAGGCACTGGATGTCACCGTCCACGGAGACTCGAGAGGAAGTGCTTGCGCAAAAAGTTGGTTCGGGTCCATGCCCGACAAAACCCCTGCTCAAGACCCTTTCAACGCCAATTTGACCCGTTTTCCACACGAAACAGCGAAGGTCCATTTTTCGCGTCTATCAGGTGCCGCTCTTCGCCGGCATTCCCTACAGCTCCGTCGGCAGATACATCGCCCGGGCGTGGCGGCTTCTCGAATTCCGCTTCACCGCCTACCCGCCGGTCGGGATGACCGCGGTCCGCGCCGGCCTCGCCTATGTCAATTTTTTCATCCACCATTTTATCGCCGACATCGGATGGATTTTCATTGCCGCTTCGGTTGTCCTGTTCTGGCGCTGTCGGCTTACCTTCCGGACGGGACGACGTGTCCGGACCATTCCCCTTCTTGCGGGGCTCTTGACTGTCGCCTTCCTCATCTGGATCACGGAGATCGCCGGCACCTATGCCCGTGCCTGGGTCTATCGCGATCAGATCGAGGGGTGGAAACGCGTATCTCTCCGGATATTCCGGGCGTGTTATCTGCTGATGATCCTCGGCTTCGTCTTGGTTTCTTTTGTGAATCCGGTGCGGCGACCTCCGATCAGCCGGGCTTGTTGAAGATCCCGGATGCGCCGGGCCGATTCCCTTCGGCTACTTCTCGGATGAGGCGGCATCCTTCGACAGGGTCCCGTCCGGAAGCGGTTCGCGGGCACCGGTAGACCCCAGCCCCCCGCCGGCTCCATCGCGAGGAGCTGGGTGACGGTGACGAACTTGAAGCCCTTGGCGAGGAGCTGGTCCACGGTGGAGGGCATC
>JALRFZ010000456.1 GCA_023253615.1 Verrucomicrobiales bacterium
TAGTGCCAGAGGGGAAGTAAAAGGTAAAAAGTAAAAGGTGAAAGGTAGGCGTGCCAAGGGTGCACTCCGGCGCTTGGGGGCGCCCGTGTAGTCACGAGTGTGAGCGAGTGGATTCGAAAACGTAGTCGACGACTTTAGTCGCTCGGCGGAGGGCGGGCTCCTACTCTTACTCTTACGTCATACTCTTACTCAAAACGGCGAAGGCTTTGGCCGTTGCAATCAACTTCACCGACCAAGGACCAAGGACCAGGCACTACGGACCTCGCTCACTCGTAATTGTTGTAAATCTCGAGCCGCATGAGTTTGCCGCTGACAGGATGGTAGGCGGCTTCGATGGCGATGTGGCCGCTGAGGAAAAGGTGGATGGCTTCTTCCTCGTCTTCGAAATTCTTTTCGCCGGGTCCGAGGAGGGCGGTGAGCTCATCGATCGTGGTCTCGGGCTCGATCACTTTCCCGGCCGGGGCGACAAGGGGACGGGCGCTGACGAAGGGGCCGGTGGGATTGTCGGGGCTCTCGGAAATGACAAGGGTGAAATGCAGCACGTTGCCGCGCGCCACCTCGACCTCGAGCCCGAGATCGTGGTAGGAAAGGACGTGGTACTCGGGATTCAGGACGCGGAATCCATCGCTGGGGCCGAAGACGGCAAGGGCCGAGAGGGGGGAGGGCAGGGGAATGCCGGTGAAGGTCCGCGCCGTGGTATCCCAGATCAAGGAGGGCGGGACGAGGCGTTTGGGAAAGAGCTCGGTGGGGTTCGAGGGTTTGAGACCGAAGAGCTTTTTGAAAAATCCCATGGAGCCATGGTGGCATCGCGCGGCGGGGCGTCACGTGAAAAATTTCCGGATTCTTCGTTTTCCTTCCTCGAATCTTCCCTAAAGTGTCGGCGTGAGTGACTCCTACCAGGTCTTTGCGCGAAAATACCGTCCCCGCACCTTCGACGACGTGCTGGGGCAGGATCACGTGGTGCAGACGTTGCGCAATGCGATCGCGCAGGATCGCATCGCCCAGGCCTACCTCTTCGTCGGTCCGCGCGGCACGGGGAAGACCTCGACGGCCCGGATCCTCGCGAAGGCGCTGAATTGCCCCGGGGGGCCGAAGGCGGATTTCGATCCCGATGATCCGGTCTGCCGCGAGATCGGCGAGGGGATCAGTCTCGACGTCCTCGAGATCGACGGGGCCTCGAACAACGGCGTCGAGCAGGTGCGCGAGCTGCGCGATTCGGTGAAGTTTTCCCCGATCTCGGGCAAGTACCGCATCTATTACATCGACGAGGTGCACATGCTCTCGACGGCGGCCTTCAACGCCCTGCTCAAGACGCTGGAGGAGCCGCCGCCGCACGTGAAATTCATCTTCGCGACGACGGAGCCGCAGAAGATCCTGCCGACGATCATCAGCCGCTGCCAGCGTTTCGACTTGCGCCGCATCCCCACGGCGACCATCGCGGCGCACCTCCTCCACATCGCGGGGAAGGAAGGCCTGACCCTGAGCGAGGCGGCGGCCTTTTCCATCGCCAAGGGCGCCGAGGGCGGGATGCGCGACGCGCAGTCGATGCTGGACCAGCTCGTCGCCTTCTGCGGCGAGACGATCGAGGAAAACGACGTCTCGGAGATTTTTGGATTCAACTCGGTGGAATCGATCGCGGAACTCGGCGCGATGGTGCTCCGCCGCGACAATTCCGCGGCCCTCGCCGCCCTGAACGACCATGCCGAGGCGGGCAAGGACCTCTCGCGTCTGCTCGGCGACCTGATCGGGCATTTCCGGAACGTCCTGGTCGCCAAGGTCGATCCCGGTGCGGCCGGGGGCGAGCTGCCGAAGGAGGTGCTGGAGAGCATCCGCGACCAAGCGGCCTCGATCGAGACTTCGCGACTGCTGAAGGTGATCGATCTTTTCGCGGAGACGGACGCCCGCATGAAGTGGGCGGTGAACAAGAAGCTGCATTTCGAGGTGGGGCTGATCAAGGCGATCCAGATCCTCGGCGAGGCGAATCTCGACGAGGTGATCGCCCTCGTGAACCAGGCCGCCGCCTCGGCCGAAGGATTGGGCGGGGGAATGGCGCTGCCGCCCCAGCGGACGGTCGCCGCACCCGCCCGGACGACGCCGGTAGAGGAGACACCGGCCGCGCCGGCGCGAACGATCGAGCCCCTGCGGCGCGAGGAGTTGGCTGCGGCACTGGTGCCTGCGCCCGCGGCACCTGTCGCTGCCCCTGCGCCCGCACCTGCTCCGGTGGTCGCGAGACCCGCCGCGGCCGGCACCCTCGCGGGCGAGCCGCTCTGGGTCGCTTCGCGCGATGCGATGATCGACTCGAAGCCGCTCTTCGAGACCTGGCTCTCGGCCGCCGTGTTTGTCTCGCACGAGGGCAATGTCTTCACGATCGGATTTTCCACGGAGCAGCGTTTCTTCCGCGAATCGCTCTCGCGCTACGAGAAGGATCTGCAGGATCAGGTGAATGTCTTCGCGGCGAGCCCGGTGCGGCTCGAGATCGTGGTGCGCGATGACATCGCCCCGGCGGAGGTGCCGGTCTACGACGACGAGGAGGAGGCCCCGGCTCCGGTCGAGACGCCCGCAGCCCCGGCCGCCGCGCCCGAGCCGGTGGTGCCGGAGGAACCGGTCGCCACGGCCGAGGATTTCAAGGCGGATCCGCTCATCCGCGAGGCGCTCGATGCCTTCGAGGCCCGCATCATCGAATCCTGACAAACACCCCTTTTTCACAACGCAAACCCCGTCACGAACGACTCATGAACATCGCCAAGATCATGAAACAAGCCCAGCAGATGCAAAAGCGCATGGGCGAAATGCAGGAAGAACTCGCCTCGCGCGAAGTCGAGGCCTCGGTCGCCGGCGGCAAGGTGACGGTGAAGGCGAACGGCGCGGGCGACGTGCTGGGGATCAAGATCGATCCCGCGGTGGTCGATCCGACGGATGTGGAGCTGCTGGAGGATCTCGTCCTCAGTGCGGTGAAGCAGGCCATCTCCCAAGGCAAGGCGATGAGCCAGCAGGAGATGTCGAAACTCACGGCCGGTCTCGGCTTGCCTCCGGGATTGGGCTTCTGACAGGGCTCGTCTCCGCCATGGCGGGGATCTCTCAATACCCCGGGTAAACGCTCGCGGGGAAACGGTCGCCGATGCGGAAGGCGCCCGTCTTGCCCGCGTGGAGGAGCCAGCCGCTCGCGATCACCGTCAGGATCGTGCAGGCGAGCAGGAGGGGGCGACGGAGGAGCTTTTCCGGCTCGAGTTGCGCGCCAACCGGACAGATCGCGGCCCGGAAGAAGGCGATGATCGCGGGAACGACGATGGGGAAAACGAGGGCGAGATTCTGCAACTGCGGGTAGCGGCAGACGGCCCAACCCGAACAGAAGCAGAAGAGATTCGCATAGGTGACCATCGCGATGACGAGCGAACGTTCGGTGTAGACCCGGAAGGATCTGCGGTATTGGCCGCTGAGGGTGCGTTTGTCGATGAAACGGTATTCGGCGTAGCGTTTTCCGGTCATGAGGAGACCGCCGAGACACCACCAGGCGAGGGTGATGGACAGGGGCGGGGGCTCGGGGCCGGGGACGAGGGCGTACCAGCCGAGCCAGAGACGGACGGGATTGTTGAAGGATTCGGCGATGACGTCGAGGAAGGCACGGTCCTTCAACCGCAGCGGCGGCAGGTTGTAGAGGAGTCCGCTGAGGAAGAGGAGAAAGAGCGAGACGAGATAACCGCGGTTTTCAAACCAGAGGTGG
>JALRFZ010000461.1 GCA_023253615.1 Verrucomicrobiales bacterium
CGACGAAAACCGCATGTTCCTCTGCGGACCAGGCATCACCGTTTCGCGCGGTGGGCGGCTCTGGGTCACTTTCAAGACCGGCGACATCGGTGAAGACGAGGACAACTGCACCCTCGTCGTGACGAGCGGCGACAAGGGCGAGACCTGGAGCCAACCCGTCCTCGCCGTCGACATCGACGGACCGGTGCGGACGAATGATCCCGGCATCTGGACCGATCCGAATGGCAAGGTCACCCTGATGTTCGGCCAGGTCTGCGGCTTCTGGGACGGGCGCGGCGGACTTTGGACGATGAGCGCCGAAAACGGCGACGACGAGAACACGAAATGGAGTGAGCCCGTCCGCCTCTCTGACGGCTACACCAAAAACAAACCCTTCCTCACGAAAGACGGGCGCTGGCTCTACCTCATCGAACACATGGGCCCGAAAGGCTGGCGCGGCCGCTACGCGAAAGGCGAGCAGATGGACCCTGCGCTCATTCATCCCAAGCCGGAACTCAACCACGCCAATGTCTTCATCTCGGAGGATGAGGGCAAGACACTGCGTTTTCTCGGTCAGTCGCTCATCCCGGAAAAGGACAAGACCTATCAGGAGCACATGATCGTTGAGAAAAAGGACGGCACCCTCTGGATGCTGGGGCGCACCAAGTACGGAGTCGGCGAAGCCTTTTCCCAAGACCAGGGCAAGACCTGGACGGAGATGGCTCCGGCAAAAGGCATCGCGGGTCCCTCGTCACGCACCTTTTTCCAGCGTCTCGCCTCCGGGAACCTTCTCCTCATCAAGAACGGCGCGACCATCGACCAACCTTCCGAGCGGACCCACCTGACCGCCTACCTTTCCGAAGACGACGGCGCCACCTGGCCGTATCAAATTCTCCTCGACGAACGCGCCACCTCCTATCCCGATGCGGCGCAGGACGCGGATGGCGTGCTACACATCGTCCACGACTTCGAACGCCACGGCGCGAAGATCGTTTGCTACCACCGCCTTACCGAAGCCGACATCAAGGCGGGGAAGATCGTCAGCGAAGGCAGCGCCCTCGGGAAGATCGCAAACCAGGCCACTCATCCGAATCTGACCCCGGCCGAATATGATGAATGGAGGGCACGGCAATGAATGTGAGCGATCGCATCGCTGGCATGCAGCCAGTTCATGTCTCTTACTTGGTGGGAGGCGGCGGCTACTCGGAATCCTTGAACGGTTGCCCCGCCGAACTTCCGGCAAAATGTTCGAAACGCCCCTTCAACCATCCTTGGGTGTCGGTCGCAGGTTTGCATGGCACGGTCCTCGAAGATGCCGGAGGCATCACAGCCATTAGCCGGTGGTTGAGCGCAGCGATACCACCGGTCCATCCGTCCCCATCCGGGCATCCCGGAGGGATGCCAGCCAGTCGCGATTCCGCCCGCCGCCCCGCGAGCTGGCATCCCTCCGGGATGCCCGGTTGCCTTTCCCTTCTATCCGGTGGTGTCGTCGCTGCGCTCCTCAACCACCGGCTAATGGCTGCGATGCCTGCGGCATCATTTTCATTCGAATCGCCGATTCGCACCAAAGTTCCGGCTTGATTCCGTGCCATTCCTTCCGCCTCTCTCCCTCATGAAATCCTTCTTCGACCGATTCAACAACCTCTACCTCGTCTGGCTCGTCGGCCTGTCCGTGGTCGCCTTTCTGCGGCCCGAGACGATGCTCTGGTTCGGGAAGGAGTGGATCTTCTGGTCGCTCGCGGCCTCGATGCTGGGGATGGGACTGATCCTGAGCCTCGACGACTTCAAGGCGATCGGAAAAATCCCCGGAGCGGTCGCGCTCGGCTTCGGGGCGCAATACACCATCATGCCGCTGTGCGGCTGGCTCGTCGCGACCTTGCTGCGGCTCGAGCCGGGGATGGCCGTCGGCATCATCCTCGTGGCAAGCTGTCCGGGCGGGATGGCGTCGAACATGATCAGTTACCTCGCCAAGGCAAATCTCGCCCTCTCCGTCGTCCTGACGATCTGCTCGACCCTCCTCGCCTTTTTCTTCACGCCGATGTGGACCAGCCTGCTCGCGGGCAGCCGGGTCGAGGTCGATGTCGTGCAGATGTCGCTCTCGGCGATGAAATTGACGATCGCCCCCGTGGCCCTCGGGGTGTTGATCCGCTGGCTCCTGCCGAAAGCCGCCGACCGCATCGGAGCCTGCGGACCCACCGTAGCGGTGCTGGCCTTCACCTTCGTCACCGGAGGCATCGTCGCCGCCAGCGCCGAGGCCATCGCCGCGAACTTCGGACGGCTCGCCCTCGCGGCCTTTCTCCTGCACGTCTTCGGTTTCGGAGTCGGTTATTTCATCACGAAACTTTTCCGCTTCGACGAGACCATCGCGAGGACGGTCAGCATCGAGGTCGGGATGCAGAATGGCGGCATGGCCGCGGCCCTCGCCAGGCAACATTTCGCCACCATGCCGCTCGCCGCGGCGGCAGGGGTCTTCAGCGGCGTCATGCAGAACATCATCGGCGGGCTGCTCGCCTCGTGGTGGAAACGGCGTCAACGTCCATGAGCCGCCGTGACATCCATTACTGGAAATGCGATCGTCCCGCCGCCTTCCACGGCACGGGACCTCGTCCGCGGGGCGATGAGGTCTCGGAGGAGGCGATTCGCGGCGCTCTTTCCGCTCAGTTCCATCCTGACACGCTCACCCTCGCTCCCGCAGCCGGACAAGGGAACCACCTCACTTGGAATGCGGAGATCGATGGCACTTCCGCCTTTCTCCGCATCGAAAACGGTCCCGAGGGTGACGACCATCTCGCGATGGAATCCGCCGTGCTCGGCGAAGTTGCGGCGACCGGCGTCTCCGTGCCGCGCGTGCTCGGCTGCGACGCGAGTCGCTCGAGGGTGCCCTTTGCGTGGCAGGCACTGGAGCGCATTCCGCATCCCGACATCAACCAGTGGTGGAAGGCCGGTTCGCTCGACGAGCCAAAGATCGCCTACGAGATCGGTCAAAACGTGGCACGGTGGCAGACGATCGAGCCAAAGGGATACGGCCCCTTCGACCTCGCCGCGTGGCGTTCGGGAAAAGGGCTCGTCGGCTTTCACCCGGACTATCCGACCTACTACCACCTCCGGCTGGAAGATCACCTCCGCTTCCTCGTGGCGAGTTCTTTCTTCAGCAGCGACCGCGCCGATGACATCCGCGCCCTCATCGCAACCCACGATGATCTCCTGCGGCTCGACCGCGGCGTCCTCGTCCACAAAGACCTCGCCCTCTGGAACGTGCTCGGCACGCCCGACGCCGTCATCGCCGTCATCGACTTTGACGACGCCATCTCGGGCGACCCCCTGGATGATCTCTCACTGCTGGCTTGCTTTCACGACGCCGCTTTTCTCGAGCAGGCCTTCGCCGGTTATGCCAGCGGGCGGGCGCTGACGGACGATTGGCGGCCGCGTTTCTGGCTGCACCTGCTGCGAAACCTGATCGTGAAGGCAGTGATCCGCGTCGGCGCCGGTTACTTCGAGCGCGACTCCGGTTTTTTCCTGATCGGCAGCGGAGGTTCCGGCGCGGACCTGCGGCGCTTCACCGAAGAACGCATCGATCTGGCGATGCGAGGCTTGCAGGAAGGTGCGGGGCTGGAGATTTTTGGATAAAAGAGAACCTGGACCACGGATGGAAACGGATCGACACGGATGGACTGGTCAGCTTGGATGCGCATTCTGCATCAGAAAGATTCGTGTTCATCCGTGTCCATGCGTGGTCAAAACAATCTTTTTATGAACTCTCCCATTTCCCTCGGCACCTGGCTCTCGATCGGATCTCCGGTCATCGCGGAACTCGCGGCTCTTTCCGGATTCGACTGGGTCTTGTTCGATCTCGAACACGGTTGTGTCTCCGAGTCGACCCTGTGTGATCAACTCCGCGCGATCCGGGGCACGACAACGAAGGGCATCGTCCGCGTCGCGGCTCCGGCCCCCGACCAGATCGCCCGCGTCCTCGACTGGGGGGCGGATGGGATCATGGTGCCGCGGGTCGAGTGTGCCGCCGCGGCCGAGTCGATCGTTCGTTTCGCCTGTCATGCACCGCTGGGACGTCGCGGCTTTTCACGGACGGTGCGGGCGACGGATTACGGGTTGAAGGATCACCCTGACAAACCGCTCATCATGGTCCAGATCGAAAGCCTCGCCGGGGTGGGGGATGCTGCGAACATCGCTGCGGTCGAGGGTGTCGACGTGCTCTTCGTCGGTCCCGCCGACCTCCGCCACGACCTTGCTCATAATCCCTCCGGCGAGTCGGCGGAGTATGAGGGGTGTCTCGACCAGGTCCTGGCCGCGGTCCGGACGGCAGGAAAAGAGGCGGGGATCCTCGTCCGCGATGCCGCCGAGGTGGCCGCGCATGCCGCCAGGGGCTTCACGCGCATCGCGGTGGATTCCGATCTCTCCATCCTTCGCAAGGCCTATCAAACGCTCGTCTCCGGGAAATCCTGAGTTTTTGCAGCTGCTCGGACCGATGGCAGGTCCAAGATTCCTGCTTGAATGATGGGGGCGGAGACGCTAAGCGTTTTCCCCGGATTTCCGAACCAGAACCCCTACCTACACTCCAACGATCATGGGCAGACCTGTAACTCTTTTCACCGGCCAGTGGGCCGATCTCGATTGCGAAACGATCATCACGAAGGCCAAGGCGATGGGCTACGACGGTGTCGAGCTCGGCTGCTGGGGCGATCACTTCGAAGTGGCCAAGGCCGATGCCGCCTACTGCGCCGCCAAGCGCGCCCTTCTCGAGAAGCACGGCATGAAGTGTTTTGCGATCTCGAGCCACCTCGTGGGTCAGGCGGTCTGCGACAACATCGATGCCCGTCACAAGCAGATCCTGCCGGATTACGTCTGGGGCGACGGCGACCCGGAGGGCGTGCGTCAGCGCGCCGCCGACGAGCTCAAGAAAACCGCCGTGGCCGCCAAGGAATTCGGGGTGGGCGTGGTGAACGGCTTCACCGGCTCCTCGATCTGGCACCTGATCTATTCGTTCCCGCCGGTGCTGCCCGGTCAGATCGACGCCGGCTTCAAGGATTTCGCGGACCGTTTCGGTCCGATCATGGATGTCTTCCAGGAGAACGGGATCAAATTCGCCCTGGAAGTGCACCCGACCGAGATCGCCTTCGACATTGCTTCGGCCGAGCGTGCCCTCGCAGCGATCGATTACCACCCGGCCTTCGGCTTCAACTACGACCCGAGCCACTTCGGATACCAGGGCGTGGACTATGTGGAGTTCATCTACCGCTTCGCGGATCGCATCAACCATGTCCACATGAAGGACGTGGGCTGGTCGGACCGCCCCGTCGATGCCGGCGTCTTCGGTGGTCACGTCGATTTCCACAACCGCAAGCGCTACTGGGACTTCAAATCGGTCGGGCGCGGCAAGATCCAGTTCGAGCCCATCATCCGGGCGCTGAATGACGTCGGCTACACCGGGCCGCTCTCGGTCGAGTGGGAGGATGGCGGCATGGATCGCGAGGCGGGTGCCTCGGAGTCCTGCGCCTTTGTGAAGAAGCTCGACTTCCCGCCGTCGAACATCGTCTTTGACGCCCAGTTTGATCGCTGAGGTGGCAAACCGTTAGTTTCCCGATTTTCAAGACGCCCCTCCCGGTACAAACGGGTTGGGGCGTTTTTTATGGCTGCGAACCGAGGAGGTAGGCCCAGTTGATCACAAGGGCGATCACCAGCAGGGCGGCAATGACGGAGGCAGGAAGCGTCGTGCCGAGTCGTTTCCCAAACACGAGCCAGAGCAGGCACCAGACCGCGGACCCGGTCACCAGAATCACGGCGAGGGGATTCAAGGCGAACGCCGTGAGGAACTCTCCGCGCATCAAATGGACGCTGGCGGTGGTGCCACCGCAAAGCGGACACGGGATTTTGAAGATGGCTTTCGTCGGGCAGACATTGATCCGCGCCAACCCGGCTTGATTGATCCCGTAAACCAGTAGGATGGAGGCGGCAAAAAGCGAGGAGGCGATCCACCAACCGCAGGACATGGGCTGGAAGAATTCCGTCCGGCGGACCGGCCTGATTCGGAACATTACTGGAAGTTGCCTTGAGAGGCTCCGACGCCCACCGCGATGAAAATTAAGACGAGATAGATGATCGAAATGATCACCCCGAGAATCAGGAAGACGGTCCCGATGATGCCACAGATCTTACCGGCCTTGGTTTGTTCCAGACCGGTGGGATCCATCAGGCCCGAATTCATGGCTGCGATGTCACGGTTGGCCATGACCCAGGCGATCGGGCCGCAAATGGCGCAGATGACAAGGCTGAGGATACCCAGGACGAGAATGAGAGTGGCGCGATGCGGTTGCATGATCGAAGCGTTCCCGATTCCCCGACAAATGTCAAAACGAAACATTGGAACGCGGCAAACGCCGGCCGGCGGACTGATCAGATGCCCCGACCGATCCCGTGGTAATCAAACCCGTGTTTCCGCATCGTGTCCGGGTCGAGCAGGTTGCGTCCATCGAACATCATCGGGGCGAGCATCGAATCACGCACGGCGCGGAAATCGACATGGGCGAATTCCGGCCACTCGGTGGCGATGACGAGAGCCTCGGCACCCTTGGCGGCGTCCTCCGGCGAGGAGGCGAGACGGATCTTCGAGCCGATCGCGAGATCGCCGATGCGGCCCATGCCTTTCGGGTCGTAGGCGGTGATTTCAGCGCCCTCCGCGACGAGTCGTTCGACGAGTTCCACCGCGACGGAGCAACGGAGGTCGTCGGTGTTCGGTTTGAAGGTGAGGCCCCAGACCGCGATCTTCTTTTCGCCCAACACCCAGAGTTTTTCGCGGATGCGATCGATGAACCGGTCGAGCTGGCGGCGGTTGATCTTCTGCACCTCCTTGAGCAGGTCGAAGGGCACGCCGAGCTGGTCGCTGATGGCGATGAAGGCGGCGATGTCCTTGGGGAAACACGAGCCGCCGTAGCCGAGGCCCGCGTTGAGGAAGGAGCGCCCGATGCGGGAATCCATCCCGATGCCCTCGGCGACGAGCTCGACATCGGCGTTGCTGGCCTCGCAGATCTGCGAGATCGCGTTGATGTAGGAGATCTTCAGGGCGAGGAAGGAATTCGCGGCGTGTTTGATGAGTTCGGCGCTGTTGATGTCGGTGACGAGGAGGGGCGCGACAAAGGGCTCGTAGACCTTTTTCATCAGGGCGGAGGCCCGGTCGCTGTTCGAGCCGAAGACGATGCGGTCGGGCTTCATCAGATCGGCGACGGCGGAGCCTTCGCGGAGGAACTCGGGATTGGAGACGACGTCGAACTCCGCGTCGGGGGCGTAGCGCTGGATCGTCTCGGCGACCTTCTCACCCGTCTTGACCGGCACGGTCGACTTGTCGACGACGACCTTGTAGCTCTTGATGCAGGGGGCGATCTCGCGGGCGACTTTTTCGATGAATTTCAGATCGACCGAGCCGTCCGGATTGGGTGGAGTGGGCACGGCGATAAAGACGACGTCGCCGTGATCGACACCCTTTTCGGTGCTGGTGGTGAAGGAGAGGCGTCCGGCGGCGACGTTCTGGGTGACGAGATCGGCGAGTCCGGGTTCGTAGATGGGAATCTCTCCGCGCAGCAGGGTCTCGATCTTCTTTGCGTCGTTGTCGACGCACATCACGTCGTGGCCCACCTCGGCGAAGCAGGCGCCCGTGGTGAGTCCGACGTATCCGGAACCGATAATCGTCAATTTCATCAGAAAGCGGGGTCTTTAAGCCAGAGCCGGCCCGGAAGCCAGCGTCAATTGTGAAACGGAAGCGTGGATTGACAAAGAGGGGAGTTGCTTGGGGAACCCGGAGCCGGGAAGCCCGGGAAAGGGAGGGGGGGCGCGGACATGATCCCGCGGCGCAGGGGCTTATTCCTCGGCACCCAGGGAACCGGGTTGGAAGTCGACCGGAAGCGAGACTTTCGGGAAGGCCTTGAGAGTGAGGCTGAGGATCACGCCATATTCGTTCTCCTGGTCGCGGTTGTCGCGCACGATGCCGCCAAGGCTCGCTGTCCAGCTGGCGAGGTCGCGGTGGATGCTGTATTGCTGGTATTCGAGGGTGCCGTCGTCCGACTCGTAGCGGTGGGCGGTGCTGAAGCCCCAGTTGTCGCTGAGACGGGTGTAGGTGGTGACGGTGAAGAGATCGGAATCCTCGAAGAAGGGATGGTCATTGATAAAGTAGTGGCGGAGCCCGATCTCAAACCAATCGGTCGGCATGAAGGTCACCGCCGAGCTGAGTTCCGTGAAGTCCATCGCGCCATCGAAGAGGGGCACCTGGGTCGTGGTTGATGCGGTCAACCAAGGCAGGGGCCGCCATTCGATGTCGGTGAAGAAGTTCGAGAAGTCGCGGTTGAACTCGGGATCCTCAAGGTAGGTGTCGAAGTAATTGTTCAGCGAGAGCCATTCGTAGGAGGCGCCGTTGCGCTTCGTGTACCACCGGTTCGAGACGCCGGATCGCACGATCTGCCAGTCGCGGATGTCATCGATGGAGGTGAAGAGCGGCATGTCGATCGGACGCAGGCGCGTCGTCCGGGTGAACCGGTCGATGGGGGAGAAACGCCCGGTGAGGTCGTCGGTGCTGACCATCGAGTAATTCAGGTAGGGACGGACGACGTGGAGCAGTCCGTTGATGCCGAGGGCCCGGTTGACGATGTGGGGCGACTTCTTCGACATCTTGAAAGAGAGGTCGACCCCGGCGTGCGCGGTGGTGCGGTCGAGCGAGTCGAAGCCCGGGATCTCGAAGCTGGAATAGTTCGTGTAGCCGGCCCCGACCCGCGGGACCACGTTGAGAATGCCGCCGACCTGGGTCGGGAAAAGGAACTCGTGGTAGGAGTGGAAGCGGTTGAAGCCGCTCGGATCGATCATCTTGGCGAGGATGGCGTCGTCGTCGAGTTCCTCGTCGATGATGCCGAAGGAGGTGAGTCCGTCGTAGAAGAAGCCGGTGTCGCCGATGGGGGTGCGGATGATGTCGATGGAGAGCTCGGGGCTGCGCGTGTCGGTCTGGAAGAATTCGTTGAGCTGGAAGCGGCCGGTCAAGGAGATCTCTCCTTGGTCGAAGAGCTTGTTCAGGTTGATGACATTGTCCGGCTTGGGATCGATGCGGAATTCGGAAGGGAAAAAATCCTCGTAGAAAAACGCGTCGCTGAGGCGGTTGATGTCGAAATCGAGGTAGAAGGTCTCGTCGTCCGTGCCCGGCATGTAGACGCGGTGCTGGAGGTTGATGCGGTATCGCTCCGCCGGGGTGTCGTCGCGGCGGTTGCGTCCGTTGAAGCTGAGTTGCGGATTGCTGTCGTTCGCGTAGTAGAGATTCAGGCGGCCGATGTTCTCGTTGCTCTTGAACTTCCGGTCGAAGAACTCGACGCCGCCGGCGAGACCTCGCTCCGAGCGAATGTCGAGGTGCGCCTGGGCATGATGGTTCTCCCCGATCATGAAACCGTAGCGGTTGAGGAGGAACCCGCCCCAGGCGGAATTCCAGCCCGGGGTGAAGTAGTAGCCGAGCTCCGAATCCATCGGCTGCACGAAATACGGGAACCACATCAAGGGGGTGTTGCCCGCGTAGAGCTTCGCTCCGTGCATCACGATCTTGTCGTCGGGATAGACTTCGAGTTTTTTGACCTTGATGTGGTAGTTCGGGTTCTGCGCGTCGTGGGTCGTGAAGGTCGAATCCAGCATCGTGATCGGCCCGTCGGTGCCTTCTTCGGGACGGACGATGTTGTCCGAGGTGTAGTAGACCGGCTCGAGCGCGCTCTTGAGCTGGCTCGTCGTCATTTCCCCGGTATTGATGTTGTAAATGATTTCCTCGGCATCGACGACCTGGCCGTCCTTGAAGATGCGGACGTTGTCGCGGGCGAAAAGGTTGCCGCTGGACTGGTGGAATTCGATCTGGTCGGCGCGGATGGTCACATCGCCGTAGGTGACGACGACGTCCCCGTGGGCTTTGGCGATGCCGAGATTCTGATCGTAGTCGGAAAAGTCCGCCTGGATGTCGAGATTGGTCTTGCCGGCGGAGCCTCCCCCGGCGAAATCCAGCGCGGAATCCTGGGCCGGGGAGGGGAGGATGAGGAAGCACCAGAGCAAAACCAGTGCCGGAAGAACGGCACGTCGGCATCGCCGCGTGGCGGGCTCGGGCAACAGTCTGGGGCTCTTACAGATCAAGGCAACAAAGTACGGTTATGCGGAGACCCGGCGCAAGCCGAATCCACCGCATCTCATTTACTCTCATCCGCTCAAAAGACCAACGAAAAATTCCGGCAATCGTGTCATTTGATTCAGAAAAGTTAAGCAATTTTGCCTCCTCTCGAGGGGCGGATGCAGATACCTTTTTTGGATTCCCCCGCGAGAAACTCATAAAAGCGGCGCAGGGCGGGGGAGAGCTCGTCGAGGGCCACGGAATCGAGGATTTCCCGAAGGGTGAGATCGCCCCAGAAGACCTCGCGGAAGGCGGCTTTGATCCGGCCGAGATCCTCCTGGGAGAATTTGGCCCGTTTCAAGCCGACGGCGTTGATCCCGACCACCACATTGATGTCCGATCCGATCACGTAGGGGGGCAGATCGAGGGAGAATCCCGAGTTTCCCTGGGTGATGACGTAGTCGCCCACCCGGACGAACTGGTGGAAGACCGAACCGCCTCCGAGGAAGCAGTGGTGACCGAGTTCGACGTGTCCGGCGAGAAGGACGTTGTTGGCGAGGGTGTTCTGGGATCCGACGGTGGCGTCGTGGCCGACATGGGATCCGGCCATGAGGAAATTCCCGTCGCCCAGTCTGGTTTCGCCCCCTTCGTGGATGCTGCGGTGCAAGGTCACGTATTCCCTGAGGATGTTGCCTTCGCCGACCCGAACTCCCGAGCGGATGGATCGGTCGAAGCCGCGGTATTGGGGATCGGCCCCGAGAAGGGCACCCGAGCCCACGAAGCAGTCGGATCCGAGGATCGTCCCCGCGCGGACCTGGGCGGCCGCCTCGATGACGCAGCGGTCGCCGATGACGGTCCCGGCCTCGATGATGGCGTAAGGGCCGATCCGGACATCTGCGCCGATCTCGGCATCGGTGGAGACGATGGCACTGGGATGGACGGACATGGGCGGTGGGTGGCGGAAAGCCGTTCGAAGCGTCGTTCAAAGGAGACCCGCTTCGCGGAAACTGAAATAAGGTGCTCCCGCCTCGCTCGATCGGCAACCGATGATGATGTGGTCGGTGAATTCGATTCCCACGGCCTGGCTGGCGGATTTGATGCGCCGGGTCACTTCGTGATCGGCGAGACTCGGGGAAGGATCGCCCGAAGGGTGGTTGTGGACCACGACGAGGGCATGGGCCGAGTGGACGATGGCGCGACGGAGGATCTCGGAAGGATTGGCGAAAGATTCGTTGCCTGTGCCGCGGAAGACTTCCTCGGTCTGGATGAGGCGTTTGCGGTGGTTCAGCAGGATGACCCGCACCGATTCCTGGCTCAGGCGTTGCATTTCCGCTCCAATGAGGGCGAACACGTCCTCCGGAGCGGTGATGGAGCGTTCGTTGTAAGGCTCCTGGGCGAGACGCCGCCCGAATTCGAAGGTGGCGGCGAGCTGGGCCGCCTTCGCCGGGCCGATGCCGGAGACCTCGAGCAATTCGGGCAGGGTGGCGCGCGAGAGCTGCCGCAGACTGCCGAACCGGCCGATCAGCTCCCGGCCGAGATCGATGGCGCTGACGCCGGTCCGTCCGGTGCCGAAGAAGAGGGCGAGGATCTCGGCGTCACTGAGGGCCGAAGGTCCCCGTTCCATCAGTTTTTCGCGAGGACGATCGTCCTCGGGCATTTGCTTGATCCCCATGAAAACGGTGGAATCCTGATGCCGGTTCCTCCAACCCGCAATCACTTTTCCCGGACGGGCCGCATCCGGATTCCCGCCTCCCGGCACCAGAACTCCCCCCAAAATTCCCTGTCCATGTATGATTCGACCATCGCCGCGATCGCGAGCCCGCCCGGGGTGGGTGCGGTCGCGCTCATCCGGGTGAGCGGGAGGGATGCGGTCGCGGTCGCCGCGAAGGTGTTCTCCGGCCGCCCGTCCTCGCGCTGGCAGCCGCGTTGCCAGCATTGGGGGAAATTCACGGGACCCGGCGGAGAGACCATCGACGAGGGACTTCTCACGTATTTTCCGGGGCCGAACAGCTTCACGGGCGAGGATGTCGTCGAGATCGGGTGCCATGGTGGCATGCTGGTGACGCGACGGATTCTCGAGGCGCTGCTCGAGGCCGGGGCCGAGGCGGCGGCTCCGGGGGCATTTTCCCAGCGCGCCTTTCTCAACGGGAGGATCGACCTGACGCAGGCCGAGGCGATCATGGACCTCATCTCCGCGCAGACCGATCTCGCGATCCGGGCGGCGGGGCAGCAGTTGGCCGGTACCCTCGGCGCGGAGATCGAGTCGATCCGGAGGGATCTGATCGCGCTGCTCGCCCATGTCGAAGCCTACATCGATTTTCCCGAGGAGGACATCGATCCCGACTCGCTCGAGGATCTCTCCGCCGGGATGGACCGCATCGCCGGACGTCTCGATCACCTCCTCGCCACCGCCGACCAGGGGCGCATCCTGCGGGAAGGGATCCGCACGGTGATCTGCGGCCCACCGAACGCGGGGAAGTCGAGTCTCCTCAACCGGCTCCTCGGATTCGATCGCGCGATCGTCAGCGACCTCGCCGGGACGACCCGCGATACCATCGAGGAATTCATCAATCTGAAGGGCATCCCGCTGCGCCTCATCGACACGGCCGGGCTCCGCGAAGGGGCCGGGGAGATCGAGCGGGAGGGGATCGAGCGCACCCGGGCGCAGATCGCCGGGGCGGAACTGGTCTTGCACGTGGTCGATGCCAGTCAAGGCCGAGCCGGGATCGAGGAGATCACCCCGCCCTCCGGGGCGCGGCTCGTCCGGGTCTTGAACAAGTCGGACCTTCCCCGCCACGCCGATTGGGAAACGGACGCCGGGTGGCCGGTCTCGTGTCTGGAATCGGACTCGGTCGAGGCTTTCCGGCAAGGGCTCTACGACCTCCTCGCCGCCGGCACCAGTCTGGCATCGGCGAATCTGACCGCGATCAATGCCCGGCACCAGGCTTGTCTGAAGCAGGCGCGCCGGGACCTCGCCGAGGCGAGGAATCTCATCGGGGCGGGGGAATCGCCTGAATTCGTCGCCTCGTGTTTGCACGCTTCTCTCGGAGCGGTCGGCGAGGTGGTCGGGCGCACCGACATCGAGGAAATCCTCGGCGAGATTTTCAGCCGCTTCTGCATCGGGAAGTAGACGGACGCCGGCTGTCGATCACGGCGGGGCGCAAAAAAAAGCGGCACCCGCGAAGGGTGCCGCCCGGAAAAACAGGGCCGATCGGGCAGGAGGATCAACCGAAGAGGGCCGTCACCGGCACGCCTTTGTCCGCGAAGGTGAAGGGCCGCTGGGTGGGCGAGTAGACCGTCTCCTCGAGATTCATGCCGAGTCCGTATCCGATCGTGGCGAGGAAGTCCTCGGGTTTCACCGGATTCGCTTTCACCTTCTTGCCCATGCCGTCGGTCTCCCCGTAGACCGTGCCACCCTTGATGCCACCGCCCGCGAGGACGCAGGAGTAAGCGGCGGGGTAGTGGTCGCGACCGGCGTTCATGTTGATGTCGGGCGTGCGCCCGAATTCCGTGCCGAGGGCGATCAGGGTGGAATCGAGAAGGCCACGCGACTCGAGATCCTTGATCAGGGTCGAAAGGGCCACGTCGAGCTCGGGGAGGCGGTCGCTCGTGCCACCGGCGATGTCCTGGTGCATGTCCCAACCGCCCGCGACGACCTCCACGACGCGGACGCCGTTCTCGATCAGCTTGCGGGCGAGGAGACAGCCCTGGCCGAGGCGGTTCTCACCGTATTCGGCGCGGTTCGGTTCGCTGGAGATGTCGAAGGCGCTCAACGCGTCGCTCTTGAGGAGCCTGTTCGCTTGGTTGTAGTATTCCACGTAGGACTTGGGTCCGGTGTATTTGAATTTCTCGGTGAACTGCTGGCCGAGCTTCTGCGCCATCTGCATGCGGCGGTCGAAACGCTCGCCTTCCACGATCAGGTTGGTGTTCGGCACCCCGCCGGTCGGGTCGGCGATGGGCAAGGGGCTGAGGGAGGGATCCATGAAGCCCGCGTTCGAAGTGCTCTGGCCGACGAGCACGGAATCGGGGAGGATTTCGCCCCGCTTGCCGAGGAGGGTCTCGGCCCAGGGTCCGATCGTCGGGTGGACGATCGTGGCGCGCTTTTCGTAGCCCGTCCGCATGATGTACTCACCCTGCTCGTGGGCCCCGTTGGTGGACATCATCGAATTGATCACCGCCAGCTTGTCCGCGACCTTGGCCAGCTCCTTGAGATGCGAGCCGAACTTCATGTTGTCGACGTTGGTGTCGAGCATCTCCGTCGGTCCCATCACATCCGAGTTTTTCTTCGGATCGAAGGTGTCGAGGTGGGTCATCCCGCCCGCGAGGTAGATGTAGATGAGGTTCTTGGCCTTGCCGCCTTCCTGCGCCTTGAAGTTGCGGGGGAGGAAGGGGACGCTGAGGCTGAGCCCGAAGGACAGCTTGGCCGTCATTTCCATGAAATAGCGGCGGCTGAAGGGGTCTTTTCCGGCGAGTTCGGCGATGTGCATGGCTTTGGGGGATGTTGACGTTGTCGGCAGGGGAGGGATTACTGGATGTAAAGGAATTCCGGGCTGTTCATGAGAGCCCAGGCGAGATCGCTGATGCCTTCGTCGCCGAAGTCTTCGATCATGCCGACACCGAGGTCGAGCTCTTCCTTGCTGGGGAAGCGGTTGAGAAGGGTGAAGAAGACGCCGCGGACCTTGTCATCCGGTCCGTCGAGCTCCTCGAGGTCGGAGACGACCTTGGAGGAGATGCCGGTGAGCTGCTGTGTCACGGTACCGTTCATGAGGGCGAGCACCTGGGGCACGGAGCCGTCATAGTTGTGGTCGTCGGTGATGCGGCGGTCGGACTGGCCGAAGGTATCGAGCATCGAGGCACCGGGGGCCGGCTGCGGCAGCTCGGAGGCGCGAAGTTCGTTATCGGTCACGAGGACGGGATTGTAGTCGTCCCCCTCCGAGACCATGGCCATGGCGGAACCACCGCCACGGAGATTCTGCCACATCTCGTAGTGACGCCAGACATCGTCGTTGGTGGCGGTGTTGAAGTCGATGTTGAGGATCTTTTTGTAGAAGGATCCGTCGCCGCCCTTTTTCTGATCGATCTCGCTGCCGTGGGCCAGCACCATCATGGAATCCCACGCCTGCTCGGCGCGCATGCGGCGCAGGACCGGTCCGGGGAAGTAGTAGGCCTTGGTGAGGTCGGGCTCCTCCGCCGAGGCGACCGACTGATAGGCGCGGGTGTTGTAGAGGATCCGCATGAACTCGCGGAGGTCGTAGTTGACCCGGCGCATCTCGCGCATCAGATGGGCGAGCACTTCGGGCTGGGAGGAGCGCTTGATCTGTTCGTCGCTGAAGTCGTTCACCGGCTCGACGATGGCCTGGCCGAAGGCGCGGCCCCACATGCGGTTGGCGATGACGAGGGCGAAACGCGGGTTCTCGGGGGCGGTCAGCCACTGGGTGATCGCTTCCCGGCGGGTCTTGCCACCGACCTTGGCGGCATCACCGATGAGGGTGCGGGGATTGGCGACTTCGTTGGGTTTGCCGCCATCGCCGATGAAATCATGCGGGAAGACCGTCTGCAGGGCCTCGTTGTCGGCGAGGTTCCATCCGAGGGCGCTCACGAAGAAGCGGAACTGGTTGCTGTTCTGGTCGCGGGGGACGATGCCTTTGTTGGTCTCGGCCCACTTCTCGAAGTTGTTCTTCCAACCCGCGGGTGCGTTGGGCATCTCGATGACGCCGCCGGCCATCATCGAATCGGCGGGGCGGTAGCCGAGGGAGCGCTGGGTGTTGCCGAAGAAGGCGGCCATTTCGTAAAAGTCGCCCTGGGTCCATTCGTCGAAGGGATGGTCGTGGCACTGGGCGCAGGAAATGTCGATGCCGATCATGACCTGGCCGAAATTGGCGAAGGCGTCGAACTCCATGCCCGTGTCACGGAGGAGGAAGCCGGCGGCGGGATTGTGGCCCACGTTGCCTTTGGCGGTGAGCATCTCGGTGACGATCTCATGGTAGGGCCTGTTCGCCTCGAGTTGCTCGCGCCACCACTCGATGTAGGGATCCATCCGCACGCCGTTCTGGAAGTCGCTCGCGTGGAGGCGGTACATGTCGGCGAAGTAGTTGAAGAGGTGCGAGGCGAAGCCCGGCGAGAGGAGCAGCTCGTCGATGAGGGCCTCGCGCTTGTCGGGGCGGGAACTCTCGGCGAAGGCGAGGAATTCCTCGCGGGTCGGGATGCGGCCGGCGATGTCGAGGTAGACGCGGCGCACGAAAAGATCGTCGGGCAGCGGTGCGTTGAACGAGTTGAAACCGTTTTTCTTCAGGTTCGTGGCGAGGAGCGTGTCGATCTGGCGGGCGGACGCCTTCGTGTAGCTGTCATCGCCGATTTTGGCGAGACGCTCGGCCGCCTCCTGGTCGGCTTTGATGAACTTGTCCTTGGGGACGAGGATCTCGTTGCCGGTCTGCAGCTTGAACTTGTAGTTGTCGCCCTCGATCCCGAGGAAAATGGCTTGGAGAGGCTTGCCGTCGACACTGGTCCAAGTGCGGGCCTGGACCGGAGAGATGAAGAGGCCGGAAGTCAGCGCGGCGAGCGCGCCCGCGGCCACAAGGAAGGTTCGGGTTTTCATGAAAGAATTCAGGAGAGGTCTTCTCGATTGAATATCGGGAATCGTCGCAAACGTCACGACAATTTTCAGAAAATTCGCGGAAAATTCACCGATCCGAAGCGTTTTCCGCCCGGGGGACCGTCCGGCGGAGGCGGGCGTGCCTCACTTTGCGAACCGGTAGAGCGCCGTGCCGCTGCGGACGATCAGGTTGCCGTCGAGGGCGAGGGGCGAGGCCATGATCGTGCCTTCGAGCGTGTTTTTCGAGACCACTTCAAAGGTCCGGCCGGGTTTGATGACCGTC
Source organism: Verrucomicrobiales bacterium (assembly GCA_023253615.1). Classification (GTDB taxonomy): domain Bacteria; phylum Verrucomicrobiota; class Verrucomicrobiia; order Verrucomicrobiales; family DEV007; genus Arctic95D-9. Next base: position 16,981 of record JALRFZ010000461.1, read on the forward strand.
ACGACGCCCTCATGGCTGGCGAAATAGATGTGTCCGTCGGCGAAGAGGGGGGAGGCGGAATAATTTCCGTCGACCCGCTCCGTCCAGTGCAGGGTGCCGGTGCCGGCATCGAAGCAGCTCGCCACGCCGCCGTCGGCGATGACGTAGAGCTCATCCCCGATCAGCAGCGGGGAAGGCCGTGCGGGGATGCGTTTGGCCTCGCGCCAGGCGATCTTGTCGGATCCGGTGATGTCTCCCTTCCCGTCGATCCTCACCGCGAGCAACTCGGGTTTGCCGTAGCCGGTGCTGAGGTAGAGGAGCCCCGTTTTCGGACTGTAGACAGGACGCGGCACGACGGAAAAGCCGTCCCCGTGGTCGAGCCGCCAGAGCTCCGATCCGGTCGCGGGATCGTAGCTGACGAGCCACTGGGCGCCCATGCAGATGAGCTGTTCCTTGCCGTCGCGGCCCGTCACGATCACCGGCGTGTTGTAGGATTTCTTCTGATCGCCGGTCGGGGTGCGCATCGCGGGACGTTCGGTGGTCCAGACCGTCTTGCCGTCGGCGGTATCGAGGGCGGTCACAAACTGGCGGTCGACCCCGTCGCAGATGAGGATGAGCCGTCCCTCGTGCAGCACGGGGGAGCTCCCCGGGCCGACGCCGTGCTCGAGGTCGATCTTCACCTGCCAGACGATCTCCCCTTTGGCGGTATCGATCGCGAAGGTGCCGAAGGTGCCGAAATGGGCGTAAAGGATCCCGCTTTCCAGCACCGGGGTGGGGGAGGCGAAGCTGTTGAGCGTGTGGATCGTCTGAGGATTTTCGATGTCCGCGAGAGGCACGGTCTTGAGGATCTTGCCGGATTCATAGTCCACCGCCACGGCGGCCAGCTCGATCCGTGTCGCGACCTGCCGGGAGGCGAAGACTTTCTCCTCTTCGCCGGCTTCTTTGAGGATGCGGGTTTTTTCCTCTTCGCCCGGAAAAACCTCCTCCGCTGTCGTCATCCAGAGAGTCTTGCCATCGAAAACCGGGGATGACCATCCGCGTCCGGGAAGCTCCGTCTTCCATTTGAGGGCATCGCTCTCGCCGAAGGTCACCGGCACGTTTTCGGCAGTGGCGATCCCGTCTCCGTTGGGTCCGCGGAACTGGGGCCAGGGCGTGGAGGCGGCAACGCCCGTCGACAAGGCGAGCAGGGTGAGGAACAGGGGGGATGTTTTCATGGATGGGAAGTCAGGGGGTGAGAAACTGGAGATGGCGGTCGACCTGGGCACGGTCGGGGATGGGGTCCTGGGCACCCGATCCGAGGGTGGTCAGGGCTCCGGCACAGTTCGCGGCGAGGAGAGCGTCCCCGAGTTGATGGCTTTCCGAGATCCGGGCGGCGAGACAGCCGGCAAAGGCATCGCCAGCGCCGACGGTATCGACCGGCAGCACGGAGAGGACCGGCACGGAATGAAAATCGCCGTCGCGTGAAAAGGCGAACGTTTCCTCCCCGCCCCGCGTCACGACGAGGGTCGAGGCCCTCAATTCAAAAAGCCGGTTCCCGACCTCCTGCTGCAGGTGGGGGAGCGGGGGAAAACCCAGCAACGCCTCGGCCTCGGTCTCGTTCACGATGAGGAGATCGGTGCGGATCTCCTCCCACGGAAACGCCGGATCGTATGGCGAGGGATTCACGATCAAAAAGGCACCGGCTTCGTTCGCGAGGCGGCCCGCCTCGATGACCGCCCCGGCAGGCACTTCGAATTGGGCGAGCAGCACGTCGCAGGCTTCGATCGCTGCGGCGGCGCGGGTCACGTCGGTGTGGCGGACCTCGGCGTTGGCGCCCGGAGCGACGACGATCATGTTTTCACCGCGGCGGTCGACGGTGATGAAGGCCGCGCCGGTCTCGCCCGGTGTCGTGCGGACATGGTCGGTGGCGATCCCTTCCTCCTCGAGCGCGCGCCGGTAGGCTCCGCCGCCCTCGTCCGTGCCCACCGCGCCGATCAGCGTGACCTCCGCCCCCTGACGGGCCGCGGCGATGGCCTGGTTCGCGCCTTTGCCGCCGCGATGGCGATGGAGACGCTCCGCCACGATCGTCTCGCCGGGGCGGGGCAGGGTCTCGACCCGGGTGAAATAATCGAGGTTGAGGGAACCCACGACCACGATCCTGCCACGTGACTTGGACTTGGATCGGGTGGCTTTTTTCATGGGAAGGGAAGGAGAGAGCGTGAAAAGCTAGCAAATCCTCAGTGCTTGGGAAGGGATTGTTTGCGTCCCTCGTCATCGACGCGGACCAGGGTCACTTCCGTGGAAAAAATCTCGGTGCCGTCCTTCGAGACACTCACCGAGTAAGAGACGGATGTCTCTCCCGTCCTGGATCGCAGGGCCTGGAAGGAGAGGACCGCTCCCTCCCGGACGCTCTTTTTGAAGGTCACCTCCTTCATCCCCACGGTCACGAGCTGACAGCCGGGGTAGTCGCGGCTCGCCGCCATCCACGCGATCTCGTCAACCCAAGCGAGGAGGTAACCTCCGAAAAGGAATCCATACTGGTTCATGTGTCCGGGCAGGACGAGGCGGTGGTTTTCCATGGTCCCACCATGACAGCGGGCGCTACGGCCTGCCAAGGGAAATGCTTTGGTTTCCCAAAAGGATTTTTGCATGTATGGTTGGCACTGTCCGTCTTTTGGGCGGGCCATGTTCCAGCCCGATACCCCCATGATCTCCCGTCTCTCCCTTTTTGCCCTCGTCCTCGCCTGTTCCGTCCCCGCCTTTTCCCAGGAGGACGCGAAGGAAGTGCCGCCCGTGGATGACGCCCCCTTCGCCGGCAAGACGATCGATCAGATGACGGCGAACGAGGTGCTGAAACTCGTCCGCGCCAGCTACACGATGTTCAACCGCGATTTCACGGGGAATCTGGTGACGGGGATCACGAAGCGGGTGCCGTTCCTCCTCAGTCTGAAGACGGATTCCATCCGTTTCATCTTCGACAATCCCGCCCAGGTCATCTACCTCGACACGCGCAACCAGCACTTTTCCCTCTTCGAGGGCGTCGGCGGAGCGGAGATGCAGCCCGTGCCTCCGGCCAAGTTCGGCGAAAAAGTCCGCGGCACCGACATCACCTACGATGATCTCTCGATGCGTTTCCTCTACTGGCCGGATGCCCGCATCGTGAGGCAGGAGAAGCTCAAGGGCCGCGATTGCATCCTGCTCTCGATCCGCAATCCCGATGGGGCCGGGGCCTATTCCAGCGTCGACGTCTGGATCGACAAGATGAGCGGTGGCATGCTGAAAATGATCGGCAACGACCACGGCGGTCGTCCCATCCGCCGGTTCGAGGTGCTCAGCGGCAAAAAATTCGGCGATATCTGGATGGTCGACGAGATGCGGATCGAGTCCGTCACCGGACTTACCGGAGGCAACGTCTCCTCCAGCACCCGCATGCAGATCAAGGCGGCCGTGGGCGAGTGATCCTGGCGGCTTGGGCAGGGGGGGGCGTGGCTCGGCCGGAGCCCGGCCATGAATCGCCTCACTTCGGTTTCCACGCCAAGACCTGACCGTCGGTCTCAAGTTGGCGGCGGAGCTCCTCATAATCCACCGCCTGCACCGGGATCCCGTGGTCGATCGCGAGAGAGGCGGCCGTGGCGGCGCTCTGGCTCGTGATCATGAAGACGGGCTCCATCCGCAGGCTCGCGAAGGCGCTGTGGCTGGCGCTGAGGGCGAAGGTGACGAGGAGATTCCCGCATTCCTCCTGCCGCGGCACGATGGCGTCGTAGCCGATCGGGTAGGGACCTGCCCCGCCGCGGCCGCCCGCGACCTTGCCCTCGCGGATGACGACGCCATCCTTCACGATGCGCCGGGTCTCGTGGATGTCCGTTCCGTAGCTGCCGAGTCCGACGGATTTTGGCGCGACCTCGCGGCCGAAGGTGTGGTGTTCGGTCAGGACGAGCGGTCCGATCATGCGCCGGGCCTCCCGCACGTAGATCTGGTGCGGCCAGCCGCCTGTGTCGGGGAATTCGTCCTTGGGCAGCCCGAATCGTTTCATGTCGTTTCTTACTTTCGCGGGTACGCGCGGATCGGTGGCGAGGAAGTGGAGGAGACCGCGGTGGTAGTTCTCATGTGCCTTCGCGATCCGCCCGCGTTCGGTGTAGCCCGCCTCGGGCCAGGCCCAACTCGCGCCCGGCAGGTTGCCGCCGAAGGTCGCGGTATTGAAATCCCATTTGTCGTTGGGCAGGGGATCGTGCTTGGAAAACCAGCGCAGATCCATGTCGTCGCCGTTGGCGAGGCAGGCCTCGATGAAGCGCACGACCAGTTCGTAGCGCTTCGGATCGTAGTCGGCGGGCGGCTCGATCGGGAGCGAGTTGGCCGGATCGGTGGTCAGGCAAAGGCGGTAGCAGTAGGCCTGCACCCCGGGCGCGGGATCGCCGGGGGTGCCCGGATCGCCCGCATCGACGAGCGGGAGTAGCCCGCTCGCGGGATCGCCCTTCACCACGTAGGGATCGAGCGGGAAATCGCGGTCCCAGACTCCCTGACCGCCTTTGACGCGTCCGTTCTCGCCGGGCATGAGGTGTCCGGTGCGAGGCTGGTATTTCTCGGCGTAGTGGATGCCGTTGTAAGTCTCACCGTATTTGGCGTTGCCTTCGCGTTCGAGGGTGTGGGTAACCCCAGCCATCGCCATGAGGTCGCCTTCGTAGGTGGTGTCGAGAAAGACTTGCGCCCTGACCGAATCCCCGTTGTCGAGGCGGAGTTCCGTGATGCGGGCTTCTTTTTTCCTAGCCGAGGTGAGGCGAGCCTCGAAGCGGACCTGTACGCCCGCTTTCTCGATCATCTCGTTGAAGAGGCGTTCGGCTTTGTGCGGTTCGATCGCATAGGCACCACCCGTGGCGGGGCCTCCGCCTTTGTTTTCGAAGGGTTTGTCCCAGGCCAGAACGTTTCCTGTGGTCGCGGCGAGCTTGGTGAAGTATTCGCGGGCGAGACCGCCGACGCTGCGGGGATCGCCGATGTCGACGGCGCTGAGACCACCCGAGGTCATGCCGCCGAGATGGCGTCCGGGTTCGAGGAGGATCACGGTTTTGCCAAGGCGGGCGACCTGCACCGCGGCGATGACTCCGCCACTGGTGCCGCCGTAGATGCAGATATCGGCTTCGAACGTGGCGGCTCGGGCGGAGAGACTGCCGAGGGAACAGAAAAGCAGAGAGAGGAGTATGCGGGTTCGCATGGTATCGTGATACTGCTGGTATCGTAGAGACTCGGGCGATCGGAGCAAGATGGAAACACCTGTTCTGTTACCGCAAAGGTGGATCAACTCCCTCCCGAACGAAGGCGGTCAAACCGCGCCCTCAGTTTCGCCCCTTTCTCCGCATTCAATTGCGAGAGGGCGGCGATGCGTCCGAGGAGGCGCGCGTCGAAGTGCGGCGCATCAATCGCGCAGGCATCGTATCCACGGGTCTCCCAACGATGGAGAACCGCCTTCAATTCGTCGTAGACGGATCGAGCCGTGTTGGGCTTTTCATTCACGACCACCCCGGCAATGCGTTGTCGTGCGCAGGCGGGCATGACGCGCGTCTTGCGGTAGTTCAGGTCGAATCCCTCGTCGAGCACGATCCTGGCGACACCGTCGAGGAAACGGCGGGCACCGCGTCGCAGTTCTTCATCACCGCTGAAGGCGAGGTCGTCGGCGTATCGGGTGTAGCGTGCCCCCGCCGCTTTCGCAAAAGCCGAAAGACGGCGGTCGAGCCGGTAGGCGATCGCGTTGGACAGCGCGGGAGATGTCGGTGCTCCCTGTGGCAGGTGCGGACTCTGCCAGACAGCCGCGAGGCGGGGAGGGAGATGGGCCTCCCGAACCAGAACCGTGGGTGCGGCGTGGCAACAGAACCCCGCGAGCAGCTTCGCCACCGAAGGAGGGTAACCTGCCATTTTGAAAAAGGCCTCGACCCGTCCGAAGCGGATCGACGGAAAGAAATCCGCGAGGTCGGCCCGCAGCACACAAGATCGCCCCACGTGAGCTTCGGCGAAACTGCGGATCGAGCGCCCTTTCCGGAACCCGTGTGCGGCCTCGTGCATCGGCACCTCGTCGAGGAGTTGATGGAGGATCAAATGTTGAATGGCCTTGAGTCGCGGTTTCGGCGAAGCAATGAGACGAGGTGGGCCGTGGGTCCGGGGCACCCACCGGTAGTGGTAATGACACCGCCGTGAAGTGGGCTCGCTTTCGTTGTAGGAAACGCCAGCCAGCCATTCAAGTTCCCCGAAGGGCAAATTTCCCGCCCATTCCGAGACATCGGCGAGGGTGTGGAGAAGAGGCAGCCCTTCCCA
>JALRFZ010000485.1 GCA_023253615.1 Verrucomicrobiales bacterium
TGGCGGAGATTTCTTCCGGCGCGAACACGCGGGGCTTGCCGTCGACTTCGCATTCGATGGCGGCGTCGCCGTTCTTACCCTCGACGACCTTGTAAGGGAGCTTGGCGGCGATGGCCTTCACTTCCGCATACTTGCGGCCGATGAGGCGCTTGGCGGAGAAAATCGTGTTGCGGGGGTTGGTGATGGCCTGGCGTTTGGCGGCCTGACCGACGAGGCGCTCGCCGTCCTTGCTGAAAGCCACGACCGATGGCGTGGTGCGCGCGCCCTCGGCGTTTTCCAGCACCACCGGCTGACCGCCCTCCATGACGGCCATGCACGAGTTCGTGGTGCCAAGGTCGATTCCTAAAATCTTGCTCATGTGTCAGGGGTTCCTCTCTGGATTCTCTGGGTGTGGGGGTTGGTGGGAAGGGTGATTCCCGTTTTTTCTTGGCTCGCGAAGGTGCAATTGGCGTGCCAGACGGCCAATCTGATACCCAACAACCTGTATATCAAATAGTTACAGAGTTGAAATCTCAAGCCCGCATCAAAACTTTCCACGAAATAGCGTCATTTTGACACCTTTTCACACGAACCTTGCGCCATTCTGACTCAAATGGGCATTCTGTCTCTTTCGCCGCGAAAGCCCCCCTCAATGAAAAATGAAAGGCACGCCCATCTTCTCGAAGGTCGCCTTGGGTTCGGCCATGTAGCGGTCGGCGAGTTCGTCGAATTTCCCCTTGGCCCGGTAGTCGGCGAGGAAGGCGTTCACGGCGTCGCGGAGTTCATCCTCGCCTTTCCGCAATCCGATCGCCCAGGTTTCCTCGCGGATGGGATTCAGGATCGGACGGGTCTCGTTCTCGAACTTTTTCCAGAACTGGTAGATCGAAATCTGGTCGTAGATGAAGGCATCGACCTTGCCCTGGACGACCTCCATGGCGCAGTTGGCGGCGTTGTCGAGGGTGACGAGCTGGAGCCCCGGCATCTCGGTGCGCGCCCATTGGTGACCGGTCGTGGCGAGTTTCACCGCGACCTTGTGGACCCCGGGCTTGAGATCGGCGGCGGTCTGGATCGCCGAGTCCTTCGCCACGAGGAGGCAGAGCCCGTTGGTGACGTAGCCGTCGGAGAAGGCGATGGCCTGCTCGCGCTCGGGGGTGCGGGTCATCGAGGAAATGATCGCGTCGATCTTGCCGGACTGAAGGGCGGGAATGATGCCGTCCCACTCGACGTCGCGGATTTCGAGGGGACGTCCGAGGCTGGCGGCGAGGTCCTCGGCCATGCGCACGCTGATGCCGTCGGGCTTGTTGTCGGGACCTCGCATTTCGAAGGGCGGATAGGCCAGCTCCATTCCGACGACGAAAGGCTCCTTGGAATCGTCCGGGGCGGCACCTGCCGGGTCCGGTTTTCCACAAGATACGAGCAGCGCGGAGGCAAGAATCGTGGCAGAAAGGAGGAGCGGACGCGTCATGGTGGCGACACCTTCACGCCCCCGCGCCGATTCTCAAGCCGTTTGACGCGGCCACCAAACCGCCCGATTTTCCGCCCCACGCCCCATGCGAGATCTTCTCACCGACATTCTCAAAGCCTCCGCCCCCGCCGAAGCCGTCACCTGGCTCCAGGAACGCATCGCCGAGCAGGAAGCCCGCTTCAGCAAGCGCCCGTTCTACTATGCCTTCAGCGGGGTCTCGCGCCATTTTCCGAAGCACGGACGCCTCGAGGTCACCCCGGAAGAGGCGGCACGGGTGCGCGAGCGGTCACCCGGACTCTCGGTGGATCACTGGGATGTCTTCCGTCTCGCCCGGGTCCTCATGCTTTTGGCTCTCGAGAAGCAGGAAAAGTCCGTCTTTCTCGAAACGATCGCGGCCCTGCTGAATACCGCGGATCTCCGCGAGCAGGCGGCGATCTATTCGGCCTACCCCCTGCTGCCCCATCAGGAGGATCTCGTCGAATCGGCCATCGACGGCCTGCGTTCGAACATCGTCGATGTCTTCGATTCAATCGCGCTGAACAATCCCTTCCCGGCGGCCCGCTTCACCGACGCGGCCTGGAACCAGATGGTGCTGAAGGCGATCTTCATCAGCCGCCCGCTCTACCGCATCTCCGGACTCGAAACGCGGCGCAACGCCGATCTCGCGGCGGCGATCTCCTACCTCGCCCACGAACGCTGGGCGGCGGGACGTCGCATCCCGGCGGAGGCCTGGCGGAACTGCGTGGGTTTTGTCAGCGACGAAATCTCGGCCGATCTCCATCACCTCCTCGAGACGGGAGAACCAACCGACCGCGAGGCCGCGGCGCTAGTCCTCGCCTCGGATGGAGATCCCCGGCTCGCCGACCTGCGCGGCCGCCTCGAAGGCGAGATCGACGCGATCGGTGCCGGCACGCTCTCTTGGGACCGTCTCGGCGAAAAGCTCGAGTTCCCCGTCACCCTCAACGGCTCGCCCGCGAAAGCCTGACCAACCCAACTTTCTCCCGACATGAAATTCCTCGACTCGCACGTCCACATGGTCTCGCGCACGACCGACGACTACCAGCGCATGGCCGCATCGGGCGTCACCGCGATCATCGAGCCCAGCTTCTGGCAGGGCCAGCCCCGCACCGAGCCGGGCACCTTCAAGGATTATTTCAACACCCTCATCGGCTTCGAGCGTTTCCGCGCGAGCCAGTTCGGGATCAAGCACTACTGCACGATCGGGCTGAACCCGAAGGAGGCGAACAACGAGAAACTCGCCGAGGCGGTGATGGAGTTGCTCCCCCTCTACATCTGCAAGGAAGGCGTCGTCGGAATCGGCGAGA
>JALRFZ010000531.1 GCA_023253615.1 Verrucomicrobiales bacterium
GTCGCATTGAAGGCGGCATCGGCCTGGGTGAGCTCGAATTTTTCACGGAGGAAGGTCGGGAGCCAGCCGTAGAGCAGCCAGAGCCCGAAGACGAAGACGGGAAAGACGAGGCAGAGGAGGAGAAACGTGGGGATCTTTGTCAGGATCGCGGCGGGGAATCCGCCACCGGATGAGCTCGCCCCCTCCCGCGGAGCTTCGTCGATGCCGCGGAGAAAGAGGAAGTAGGGCAGGGCATAGAGGACGCCGACGGCACCCATGATGAAAAACGCGGCGCGCCATTCCCCGCGGTCCGCCATCCAGCCGCCGAACCAGCTCCCTCCCACCGTGCCTGCGATCTGGGCGGTGGTGAGCATGGCGATGGCGCGCGAGCGCCGGTCCGGGGTGTGGGCGTTCGCGGTGAGGGCGATCGCGGTGGGCATGAAGAGCGATTCGGAGACCCCCATCGCGGCGCGCAGCGCCAGCATCATCAACGCCGTTCCGGCGAAGCCGGTCGCGACCGTGACGAGGCTCCAGACGACGAGGCTGAGCACGACGAGAATCCGTTTTGAAAACCGGTCGCCGATCCAGCCGGCGAGCGGGCATCCGAAGGCGTAGACCCAGAGGAAGACCGCACCGACGAGACCGAGCTGGGTATCGGTCATTTTCAGATCCGTCTTCAACGAGCCCGTCATCGAAAAGACGGCCTGACGGTCGCAGTAGTTGAGGAAATAGGCCACCCACATGAAGGCGACGAGCAGGGCGGCCCGCTTTGCATCGACCGGGACTGGAGTGGTGGCGCTCACGCGTTGAGGACTTCGTCGGGGCTGACTTCCTTCGCGATCACGGCGACGCAATCGCCCTGTCGAGAGAGGCAGGGCGCGCGCATCGTGATGAGATAGCCTTCGCTCTGCGCCGCAATCGCCTCCGGGGCGCGGTCGGGTCGCTCGAGATGATGGATGAAACCGACGGTGTCGCCGCGCTTCACCGGAGCGCCGAGATCGACGCAGATCTCGAAGACGCCCGACTCGGGGGCGAGCAGGTAATCCTCGCGGTTGAGGGCTTGTGTCAGGATCGTCGGAGCCTTTCCGAGCGAGGCCCGGGTTTGCTCGACGCCCTTCAAAAGGCCGACATGGATGAGGACGTTGCGCAAACCGTTCCGGGCGATGCGATGGACCGAGGCCGGGATGCCCTCACCGCCGCCGAGTTCGGTCGTGACGACGAGCTTTCCCTGATTCTCCGCCTCGACGGGAAGCAGACCGGTGCCCGCAATGTCGGCGTAGAGAAAGGCGAAGTCCGTGCCCCAGGCCATCATCGCGGCGAACATCTTCGCGCGCTGTTCGCGGTCTGCGACGAGGTGCATGTGCGCGCAGGGGACGAACTCCATGCTGCGTCCGCCGGAGTGGATATCGATGACGACGTCGCTGAGCGGGAAAAGCACGTTTGTCAGGAAATGTGCGATCTGGCTCGTCACCGGACCTTCCGCTTCCCCGGGAAAGGCGCGGTTCAGGTTCATCCCGTCGATCGGCGAGAGGCGGGTCGCTGCGAGGGCGGCGGGAAAATTCAGCGACGGAATGAGGATGAGTCGTCCCGTGATTTGATCTGGCGTCACCTCGCGGGCCAGCTTCATCGCCGCGATCTGGCCCTGGTATTCGTCGCCGTGATTGCCTCCCATGACGAGCACGGTGGGACCCGTGCCGTTGGCGATCACGGTGACCGGGATCATCACATTCGCCCAGCCGCCGAGATTGTGCGAATAGGGCACCTGGAGAAATCCCTGCTGCTTTCCAGGACGGTCGAAGTCGAGCGAGGTGTGGATCATGGTGGCAAGGTCAGGGAAGAATCCGGATGCAGGAAGGCATCGTGATTTCGAGCGGTGCGCCCGCGGAGGTGAGTTTGCCACTTTTCCCATCGATGCGGAAGACAGCGAGGTTGTTACCCGGCATGTTCGCGCAGAGGAGCCATTTGCCGTCGGGGGTGACGAGGAGGTTCTGCGGAGCCTTGCCAAGGCTTGGGACGATGTCGACGCGGGAGAGGACACCGTTTTCCCCGGTACGGAAGATCGCGAGACTGTCGTGGCCACGGTTGGTGCCGTAGAGGAAACGACCATCGGGCGTGAACTTGAGATCGGCGCAGTAGCTGCTGCCCGTGAAATCCTCGGGAAGGGTGGAGATGCTTTCGTGTTTCGTTAGGGTTCCGGATGACTCGTCGCGGGAATAGCGGGTGACGGTGTTGGAGAGCTCGTCAATGGCGTAGAGGTTCTTGCCATCGGGGGCGAAGGTGATGTGGCGCGGTCCGGCACCCGGAGGAGAGGCCACGAAAGCGGGAGAAGCCGGTTCGAGCTTCGCGGTCGCGGGATCGAGCCGGTAGGCGAGGATCTGGTCGAGGCCCAGATCGGCCGCGTAGGCGAAGCGGTTGTCGGGACTGACAATGATGCTGTGCGCGTAGGGGCCATCCTGACGTTTCGGATCGACCTTGGCACCACCTTCGTGCTGGATAAACGAAGCGGCCTCCCCGAGCGAGCCGTCCTCCCGGATCGGCAGGGCGGCGACGCTGCCGCTCGAGTAGTTGGCGAGGAGTAGCGTTTTTCCCGTCGCATCCACCGCGAGATAGCAGGACGCGGTGCCCTTCGCGGACTGTCGGTTGAGCAGGGTGAGTTTGCCCGAGGCCTTGTCGATCGCATAGGCCGCGACCTCCTCGTCGTCCTTTCCGCCGAAGGCCTTCGCATGGACCGCGTAGAGAAAGCGCTGGTCGGCCGACACGGCGATGAAGAAGGGGTTCTCGATACCGCCGGCCCGTTCCAAGTGCGTGAGCGAACCATCCTCGAGCGAGAGGCGGAAGGCGGTGATTCCACCCTTTTCGCCGCCGGAGAAGGAGGAAACGAAGACGAGCGGATCGTCGGCGGCAGAGGCAGGGGCGGGACAGAAAAGGGCAAGGGTCATGGCCAGAATAAAGGGCAGGCGGAGAAGCGGCAAGGTCATGGACCAGCCCTAGCGAAAAGGCGTCTCCGAGACCAGCGAAATCCGGTCCGCGATCGGGTAGGGTGAATTACTTTTTTCCCACCGCCCGGTGCGCCGTCTCCTGGAGGAACTTGGCAAACCCGACCTCAAGGCCTTCCGGCACGTAGGCATTGCCAACCACACTCTCACCAAAGAGCACCTCGTACCACACGCACGCCCCGAGATACTCCCCCGCGAGATTCGCATGGTGACCGTCCATCTGGAGTTTCGCCTCGCCGCCTTCCTTCGGTTTCACCCAGCGCCAGCCGACGTGGAGGGATTGGGTCTGATCTGGAAGGATGGGAGGCTTCGCGATGTTGGAACCGAAGGTCGTGTCGGGTTTGAAGCCCCATGTCGCATCGGTATCGGCAAGAAAGAAGGCATCACCCACGGGGAGCAGACCCGCCCCGAGTTTCTCCGCGAGGTCGCGATAGGCGTTTGTCAGGCCGCGGTACATTTCCTCCTGCGTCTTGGGCTCTCCGGGTTTGCCGGAGGGTTTCGTGAAGCGAGGATCATCGACGCGGTAGGCCCAGGTTTGGTGGATGAGCAGTTTTGCGGTCGGCGCGTGCTTGGCGATGTAGGCGGCGAGTTGGTCGGCGAAGGGTTGGTAGGTCGCCGGATCGTGGCTCTTGATGCTGGCCTGCTGGATCGTGACGTAGTCCCATCTCTCCGCCAGAAGCTCGTCCTTGAGGCTGCGTCCATTCGTGTAGAGCCCGGCTTTGTCCGTGGGATCGGCCTCATGTTTCTGAGCCCTTGTCGCGTGTAATTCGAGGGAGGCTCCGCCCACGACGATGGGGCGATGGATCAAGGTATGCCCGTCCGCCTTGGCGAGGTCGTCGAGGTGGTTCGTCGCGTTGCGCGAGAAGCTGTTGCCGATGGTGAGGATGCGGACGGTTTTTCCCTCGGCGCGCGTCACCGACGGCAATGTGAGGACGGCAAAGAGACTGAAAGCGAGAAACGAAAGGGATCGCATGGGAAGAGGGAGTTTTTCGGATGGATTCGGATGGAGCTTTGCCAATCAACCCCGGATTCGATGAAAGTGCTCGGGCGGAGGGGCGGTGAACTCGAGCCGGTTGCCGCGATAGGGATGGTCGAAACTCAGGCGATGGGAATGAAGGGCGAGGCCTTTTTCCTTCCGGGTATTCCGTCCGTATTTGTCATCGCCGACGATGGGCCAGCCCTGGTCGGCAAGATGGACACGGATTTGATGTTTGCGACCGGTGAGAAGGCGGAGTTCGACCCAGGCCCGCGAGCCCATCGTTTTCAGGACCCGGTATTCGGTCTCGGAAAGTTTGCCGCGTTCGGTGTCCTTCGTCGAATAGACACGCATGGATTCGCTCTCGATGAGATAGCTGGAGATGAGGCCCTCGGCCGGATCGGGATGGCCCTCGACGATGGCGAGGTAATGCTTTTCCGTGTCGCCCCAATTCATCATGAGGGTGCGTTTCGCTTCCTCGGTGCGGGCGAAGACGAGGACTCCCGAGGTCTCGCGATCGAGCCGGTGCACGATGAAGACCCGTTCGCGTGACTTGGGATTGCCCTTCTTCACGTAGTCCATCAGCGAGGCGTGGGCGGTGCGCCCTCCGTCACTGCCGGTGCCGATCGAGAGCAGGCCGGGAGCCTTGTTCACGACGATCACATCTCGATCCTCATGGAGGATTCCGAGCCCGAAGGGCTGATGTTTTCTGGATCGTGTGTTTCGGTCGGCCACGAAAGGAGCTTCGGCTTTGTCGGGGGGCGGGCAAGTGGCTTTTGCCGCCGATGGTATCGCTTGGTCGGAGCGAAGAATGAGGTTAAAGGTGGCGATGTCTTTCTCATCCCTCGGGCTCTCGGCACCGCTCTTGCGGGCGATCGACCACTATTCCGCCCCGACTCCCGTGCAGACGGAGGCGATGTCCTCGTCACGGCGGAGACGGGCTCGGGAAAAACGACGGCTTATGTCCTGCCCCTGCTCGAGAGCTGGATATCGTCCCAGCATGACCGGCCGCGTTCCGTGACCTTCCTGATCCTCGTGCCGACCCGCGAGCTGGCCGCGCAGGTGCGCGAGGTGGTGCAGCAGTGTGCGGCGCACTTGCCGGAGCGGATCAAGGTGGTCAGCGCGGTCGGGGGAGTCTCGATCAATCCCCAGATGATGGCGCTGCGCGGCGGGGCCGACGTCATCGTGGCGACGCCGGGACGGCTGCTCGATCTCGTCGAAAAGAATGCGCTGAAGCTTTCCTCGGTAAAGACGCTGGTCCTCGATGAGGCGGATCGGATGCTGGATGCGGGTTTCGCGGAGGAACTGGAACGCATCCTGACATTGCTGCCAAAGCGGCGCCAGAATCTGCTCTTTTCCGCGACCTTTCCGGTGACTGTGGAGTCGCTCGCCGCCAAGCTGCTGCACGAGCCGACCCGGATCGATGTGGCTCCCGGCCCGCGGGAAAGTCCGGCGATCACCCAGCGGGCGATCCGGGTCGACAAGTCGAAACGGAATCCGCTGCTGCGCCACCTCATCACGACCGAATGCTGGAACCGCGTCCTCGTGTTTGTCGCCACCCAATACACCGCCGATCATGTCGCCGATAAGCTGAGGCGGAATGGCATCGGTGCGCTGGCCTTCCACGGTGATCTCAGCCAGGGGGCGCGGAACGACGTGCTGCTCGATTTCAAAAACTCGCTTTTCCAGGTGCTTGTCGCGACGGATCTCGCGGCGCGCGGACTGGACATCGTGAAACTGCCGGTCGTGGTGAACTATGACCTGCCCCGATCGGTCGACGACTACACCCATCGGATCGGTCGCACCGGCCGCGCGGGGAAGTCCGGCACGGCGATCAGCTTCATCACGGCCGAATCGGCGGCCCACTTCGCGCTGATCAAGAAACGCCTCGCTCTGGAAATTCCCCGCGAGGAGATCACCAGATTCGAGCCGGTCGAAGTCGCCGTGGCGACGGCTGCGTCCTCGGGAGGCATCAAGGGCCGGCGCAAGAGCAAGAAGGACAAATTGCGGGAGCGCGGCTTGCGCTGAGGGTGCGGAGAATCCAGCCTCGATCCTCCTAACGCGGGGTCCCGGTGGAAGCCTGCCGGAAGCCGCTAACGGCACGCTCGAGGTCGTTTTCGGAGAGTGCGCGATTTGCCTCCAGTGCCACGGCGTCCAATTGACGGAGACGTTCCTGA
>JALRFZ010000540.1 GCA_023253615.1 Verrucomicrobiales bacterium
GTCCGGGGACAGCGCTTGCCCGGGGGCGGCATGCGGAAAAATTCCGAAAGGTCGACGGTGAAGGATTTCCCGATGTCGTCCGGTTTTGATGGCGGCGACGACGACTCCGCTCGGCGATTTTCGCTGGCATGGGCAACAAACCCATGCGGGGTCTCCGATTTCACCACGGAGAAAGTTGCGGCAAGTTTCTCCACCCCCCCTCGCTCTGTAAGTTTAGGCGGATTCAGAGTGGGTCTGGCTCAGCCCGAAGCCCCGGTGATACCTGGAATTCGCTACGGCCATCTCTAAACACCTTGTAACCCAATATCGGGTATGGAGAGTCGCACTTCAATTTTTCGTTTCGAGTCTTTCGGACTCCGTCTTCGGTGACTTCATCGAGTCCGAACGGTCCGCGCAGGATCGCCGCCAAGGCTCTCTCGGATGCCAGCCAGAGCGGGAATTCGGGGTTCGTCCAGTTGACCGCCATCACAATTTCCGCGTCTTTCATGCCGAGGATTTTGCTGTTTTTCTCCGCTTTGGCGATCTCGGCTGCGATACTTGTGATCAATTCACTTCCTCTCCCGCCCAACAGGGCGAGGTCAATCATCTGGCGAAATTCTGCGCTAGGCAGAACCTGTTCAGGAAATTCGGCAGCCAAGCGGGTAAGGGCAAATTCGCTGTAATCAATGAATCCCTTTGAAGCTTCCTCCGCTTGCGCCGCCAGCTTGGCGTGCGTGATTTCCCTTGCCCTTTCCGTGATGCCGCTGATTCCGGGTGCCCAGGACGCCACCTTCACTGTGGCGCTGTCTCCGATTTGCTTGCGGATCCCCTTGTAGGACTTCCCGGTCAGCGCACGCGACGCTACATCGTAGAGAGCCTCTCGACGCACCGAGAGGGCCATCTCAAATTGATCCCAGACCCCAGCTTCGGAATTCTTGTCGTGGAGCTGCTCGAGGAGGCGTCTTTGCAAGGAGTTCGCCGTGTAGTCAAAATGCGGATCAAGCACTTCGACGGCCGATCGCAGAGCTCGGCTGAGCCAAAGGTCACCGTCGATCTGTTCGGATAGGGTCGCTTTTCCTCCGGAAACTCTACGGAGGGCCCTTCTCATGGTCTCGTCACTTATGGCGAGGGAACGACTTTTCGGTGGTCCGGCGATCTTGGGGATCCTATCGCCAAGCTGCTTCAGTGGACTACTACCGTCCTCGGAGTCCGTTGACATTCGACGTCACTGTAGTGGCTCTGCGACATCGTGGCAAATCTCAAAATAGTGAACAATTCACGAGGGCTTGCGACCCTGAATACCGAGTTGCTCCGGAGCGAACTTTGGCGGGAAGATGAGAAGGCCTTTCGCCGACGTATTCAGTGGTGGCGTATTCGAGAATTACCAAAAACCCGCTGTTGTAACTCTCGTTGTAACTGAGCTCGATTTTATTTCGGAACTCGTTGATTATGAAAGAGATGGAGGTGAGGGGAGTCGAACCCCTGTCCTAAAGACCATTGCACCTGACGTCTACATGCTTAGTCGGTCATTTGATTTAGGAGAGGCGGCTTCGATCGACAGAATCCGCTCCCTCCGATGATCACTGTAACCTCTCGTCTCCTCCGCCGGACCCCCGCGGAAAGACCAGCCTGCGAAATGTCGCGATCCAACTCAGCAGGCGTCGGCCGGATCACGTGGCAACTCAATTAGGCTGCCAGGGCAAGTTCAGGTTCGTTATTTGCATTTGTTTTTTGAGCGGCTTTTTACGAGGCCAGCCGTTCAACCTCGGCATGCTGTCAGGCCCTCAGACCTTCAGTCGAAACCAGTACACCCCCGTTTGGAACCGGGAATCTTCCGGGAGGCAACGTAAGGCGGGTTGAGGGAGAACGCAAGTCCCTGTCCTTGGCACCTCTCCGGAGCGGAGCCCCCCGGTCAACGCGGCAAACCATCCTCACGCCCGAGGGCGCGCTTCGCGACCCGTCCCAGGAGATCCATCAGCCGGTGATCGGCGAAGGGGCTGGCTCCTTCTTTCCGGAAATGCCCGATCTGGAAACTCGCCGCATTCCAGAGATCATCGACGCGGATCTCATAGTCGCGGAGAATCGTGATGCGGGCATCCGGGGCCTCGCGCTCGAGCCGGTTCAACGAGTGGCGGAAATCCTGGCGCAACTTGCGCGGCAATCCTGCGAGATATCCCGCGAGGCCTCCCCGGAGATCGGTGTATGGGCAGGGCGCGTAAGACTTCTCGAAGCAACGCGAGTTCCCCGGCTGGCCATCCGTCTCGTGCAACCGCCGGTAGAGCATGCCCTCGCTCGAGAGCTTTTCGAAACGGCAATGCCCGCCCGATCCCTGCCGGTGGATCCACCCGAGCACGGCGGCCAGCAGATCCGCCACCGCGCCCCCGTCTCCCGCGATGACATCCTGGTAATCGCAGATGCGGTCCGCGGCGAGACGGAGCGTCTTCCCTTCCCGGTAACAGGGCAGGATCGCGGCCGTCTCATCTCCGCGCCTCCATTCGAAAATCACGGGCCTCACCTGCCCGGTGGCGTAGGTGCAATACCACGCGTGGTTCCAGGTATAGGTTTGGAACGGCGATGCGACCGTAGCGGTGAACCGGCGCCAGACTCCCTCCAGCCGCTCGAGCGCGAGAAGGGCCTCGCCGTCCTCGTGGACGAGCAATTCCCCGTTGCTCGACAAGGATGATGATGCGTCTTCCGGCAAGCAGGACGAGGCGTGGGACGGGCGCCCCCTTCCCCGCCTTCTCTCCTTCTGCAAGGGCAAACGGACCGGATCGCTCATGATTCGAGTTCGGAGGGATCGCTGGTACCCGGGAGAAAGCGGCGGCGGATCGCGTCGATGCGCCATGAGATCTTCTGTTTCAAACGCCAGAGCGGTCCGCCGAGATGACGCAACCGGGGTGGCGGCTCACCGAAGCGATCGCGGTAACTCTCCTGCCACTCCGGCACCTGGCAGATGAAGCGCCAGTCCAACTCGATGAAGGAGCGCAGCACATACATCGGCGACGGCGATCTCAGGGCGAAAAGCCGCGGATTGAAAGTCGTCGCAAACGGGCAGCTCGGAAAAAACTCGCCGACGAGGATGCCCCGTTGAAGGAGCTCGTTCTTGATGCCACGGCTTGGATCGGTCGCTTCGATGAGTCGCCCGCCGCGCACCTCAGGCAGGATCAGGACGAGGCAACGCAGACGCGGATCCGGGCAGACCACCTCAGCCTCGAAACGATCCGCCGCCTCGCGCAGCAGATCATCGAGTCGCTCCAGCGAGGGTTCCCTCTCGTCCATGGCGGCATGTGCGAAGACGAGACCACGCGAAGTCAGGGCGGGTGACAGCATCGGGCAGATCGCCTCGACCCGGCGACGCTTCTTCACCCGCTGCAGGGGATAAGTCGTTGTCCAAGCGGCGCAACGACGCATCGATTCGGCCGACTTGCGGGAGACGCCCGCACGGACGAGGGCATCCTCGTCGAGGGCGCAGGCCACCGACACGAGCGTGATCCCGGCGGCACTATGGGCAGGAATAGCAGTAACAGGCGGCATGGTCTAAGATATTGAATTTATCAAAATTATAATTAATTACAAGAAATTTCACCTTCCTCCCGGCTACAACCCGCGGACGAAACGGCTTTCGCATCGACAAACCGGCTCCTGTCAGTCACGATCCCGGGTGGATGCATTCTTCGAATCTGTTCGAGCCGGTTCCAGCCTCGATGCCCGAGGAGTTGGTCGAGATCCTCGCCGATGGCCACGGCCATCTCCGCATCGTGCGACTCGTTTCCCGGGGCCATTCGTCGCCCGACGGTTTCTGGTATGATCAGGAGGAACATGAGTGGGTCGTCCTTCTCTCAGGTGCAGCCGTGCTGAGCTACGAGGATGGCGTCAGTGGAGAAGTTCGCGCGATTGCCATGAAACCCGGCGATTGGCTCCGGATCCCGCCCCACACGAGGCACCGCGTCGAGAGCACCGCCCCGGATACGCCCTCTGTGTGGCTCGCGGTGCATTGGGGATGATCCTTCCCGCCAGGCCTTTGGCGCGCTTTTTTGGCGGGAATTTCCGTCAGAGCGTCTAAGTTGGCGCATTGCTCATGACACGCACCCGCGTTATCCACGCCCTCCTTTGCTTTTCGCTCGCCGCGCCCCTCCCCCCCCTGGCCGCGCAGACCGCGGGGCCTCCTTCCGCCCTTCGCGAAGGCCCCCTTGGCATGGAGCGTCTCCGCAAATCGATCGATGAGACAAAGAACGACGCCTCTCTCGACGACTCCGGCAAAGAAGCCGTGACCAAACGCTACGAAGAGGCCATCTCCAATCTCGTGGCCGCCTCGCAATTTGAAGCACAGACCCGGTCCCTGGAATCGGACGTCAGCCAGGGGCCCGACGAAACCACCGCGATCCGGAAATCGCTCGAAGACAGACGCGCCGGACGCGTGCCCGAGGCCGGCGACGCCGCTGCCCCCCTCCCCGCGGACGCAGGTCCCGGGATCATCGAGGCACGCCTGACCTCCGAGCGCACCCGCATCGCCGAACTCACACGCCAGGTCCGCGACAACGAGAGCCGGCTCACCGAACTGGAGGCACGTCCCACGGCGAACCGCGAACGCATCGTGGTCGCCACGCGCGAACTCGCCGAAGCCGAGACCTCTTTCGCCAGATGGAACAGCCGCACCCCGGCGACGCCGATGGAGCGAGCCGACTTCGCCTTTGATCAAACCCGCATCCGCGCGCTCCGGGCGGAGCTGGCCATGCTCGAGCAGGAGTCGCTCTCATTCGACGTGCGGCGGGATCTGCTCCAAGCCCGGCGCGATCTGGCGGCTTCCGATCTCGGTCTCGCCCGCGAAAGGGCCAGCCGGCTCGAGAGCCGCAGCGGGGAACTCGTCACCGCCCGCATCGGAGAAGCCCAACGCCTCATCACCGGACTGGGCCTGCAGGGCGTCTCGGAAGATCCCCGGATCCAGGCGTTGCTCCAGGAAACCCGCGATCTCGCCCAGACCAACCAATTCCTCCTCGGGCGGATCGCCGCCGCCGATGCGGCGAAAAACCAGGCGGAGGATGAGCTGGAACGCCTGCGGCGCGAGTCCGAAAACATCCGGGCGCAGATCGAGATCGGAGGGCTTGAAGACTCCTTTTCCGAGATCGTCATCGACCTGCGGCGCACCCTGCCAACCCCGCAAAGCCTCCGTGGCACTCTCCAGGAACGCCGCAAGGCCATTTCCGCGGCACGTCTCGAAGCCTTCCGTGCCGATCGCGAACTCGACACCCTCCCCTCTCCCGAAGGACAGGTCGAGGAGGTGCTCGATCTGCTCCGGACCAAGGGGGTCTCCGAAGAGGATCTCGCGAAATTGCGGAAAGAGCTCGCCGCCTTCATCGCCAACCGCGTCAAACTGCGCCAGGATGCGATCGACGCGAACCGGCGGCTCGCCACCCTGCTCGGCGAAACCGATCTCGTCGTCAGCGAGACCCTCGCGGAAGCCGCCTCGCTGCGCGATTATCTCGGCGAGCGCCTCGTTTGGGCCGCAAGCGCGCCGCCCCTGGGAAAAAACGCCTTCACTGGCATGCGCACCGCCTTTCTCGCCCTCCTCGGTCCCGAGGCCATGCGCGACTATGGCCGCGCCGTCCTGAGGATCGATGCCGGGAAGTGGATCCTCGCCCTGCTCCTGGCCGCCGTTCTCCTGCTCCCACGGCGCCGCCTCAGGCGTCGTCTCGCCGAATCCGCCGCACAGACCCGCCGCATCTCCAGTGATGGGATCGGAAACACCCTCGGCGCGCTCGCCCTCTCTCTCTGGCTGGCACTGCCCGTCCCCGTCCTCCTCGTCTTTTTTGGATGGATTTTCACCCGCGATCCCCAGGGCACGAGCACCACCTACGCTCTCGGCAAAGGCCTTATCGCTCCGGCCACCCTTCTTCTCGTGCTGCGTTTCTCCTCCGTGCTCTGCTGGCCTGGCGGTGTCGCCGAGTCCCATTTCCGCTGGAACCGCAAAGTCCTCGATCCCCTGCACCGCGGCCTCCTCGGTCTCATCTTCCTCTACCTGCCCGCCCACCTCCTCCTCGCCATCTGGTGGTACAACGGTGGCGATCTTGCCGCCTTCCAGGGCCCCGGAAGGCTCGTTTTCATCATCTCGATGTTGTTCGTCTCCGCGATCCTCCGCGGATTCTTCCGCAGCAACTCAGGAGTGATCGCACAGATCGAAAAACCCGGTTCGCGTTTTTTCAAACTACGTCGGATCTGGACCACTTTTTTTGTCCTCCTTCCCATCGCCCTCGCCGTCCTCGCGGGGATGGGACATTTCCTCACCTCCGTCGGGCTGGCCTATCTGATGCAGAAAACCGGCTTCGTTGTTTTTGCCGCCACCCTGATCTACGCACTGCTCACCCGGTGGGCGGCCCTGCGCGGTCGACGCATGGCGCTCGCCGACGCCATCGCCCAACGTGAGGCCAGAAGGACCGCGGCGGAGACATCCGGTAGTCCGCCTGGCGGAGAAGACGTCGATCCCAGGCCGAAAGAAGAAGTGAACCCCGCCGGAGAAGATGAAGGCCCCGTCGACTGGAAGCTCGTCGGCGAACAAACCCGCCATCTCATCAGGGCGGTCGTCACCCTCGCCGCCCTCTTCGGGTGCTGGCTGGCCTGGTCCGAGGCCTTGCCCACCTTGAAATATCTCGACACCCGGCAGATCATCGCCGGAATCAGCGCCAGCGACGTCATCTGGCTGGGAATCATCGGGATCATCACTGGCATTGTTTTCCAGAATCTCCCCGGCCTTCTTGAACTAGGATTCCTGCGCGCCCTCGAACTCGAAAGCGGCGTGAGAAATGCCGTCGTCACCCTCTGCCAGTATGTTGTCAT
>JALRFZ010000223.1 GCA_023253615.1 Verrucomicrobiales bacterium
GCACCGCGATCTCGGCCACGAGCCGGTCGAGCGGCCCCACCTCGAAAAGCGGATCCCCCACGCGGAGGGGAGCGCCCTCCGATCGTTCGAGATCCCCCTGCAGGACGAGCCCGTCGATGGGTGAGCGCACCTCGAGATGGCGGCGACGGTATTCGAGCAGATCGATCTCATGGGCGAGGCCCTCGGCCTCCAGCGCCGCCATGCGCGACTCCGCGACGCGGCCTTCGGCGAGCGCCTGGTCGGCTTCCTTCGCGGCGCGCTCGCGGTTCGCGATCGCCTCGGCCAGTTGCGAACGCAGCTCGCGGCCATCCATTTCCGCGAGCAGATCCCCTTCCCTCACCACCTCGCCGGCACGCACCGCCGAGCGCAGGAGGATCCCGTCGAAAGGCGCGGCGATGACGCGGCGCACCACCGGCTGCAGCTCGCAGGTCGCGCGCACCGGATACGGCATCGGCACCAGCGCGGCCGCGAGGAGGATCCCGCCCAGCACCACGGCAAAACGGCGCGCCGTGATCGAGCCCTTCTTCCAGAGCCGCAACACCGTGCCTCGTGCCGCTCCCGGCTTCGCCTGATGCAGCAGGGAGAGCAGCGGAGCCACCTCGGGAGCCGCCGCCTCGATGAGGGCACGCTTCTCCTCGAAATCCTGCGGCTCCGATTTCCAGAGGAACAGCCAGGCACCGCGCTTCCTGCCCTCGCGGTCGGTCAGCGGCAGACAGCAGGAGACCGCGGGATCGTACCATTCCCGCAAGGGCACCGCTACCGGCACCGTCGCGGGTCCTCCCCTTCGATGATCCTCCCGGCGGTAGAGGAGGGCACGGCCCTGATGCAGCGCCTCGGAAAGATGGGCGAGGATCGCTCGTCGACCCGGCGAATGGGCCTCCGCCGGTCCCGTCTCGCCCGAGACCGCCGCGACCCGGTGTCCGCGCCAGGTTTTCAGCGAGAGCGCCACGAGATCACACTCGAAGGTCTCGCGCAGGTAGTTCGCGAGGAGGCGCGCGCACTCCTGGAAATCGATCCCCCGGCTCGAGGCACCGATCAATTCGATCAGCGCCGCGACCCGGCCGAAGCGCGCGCGGATCCGATCCGTCTCACCACGCATTTCCGCAAGGAGGCGCAAAATCCCCGCCGCCTGCAGTGCCGCCAGCGAAGCCGCCTCGCCACGATGTTGCAGCTCCTGAGCCCGGCAGAGGACCGACGTCACCTGCCCGCCCTGCCGCGACGGCACCGCCATCACGAGACAACGTCCTCCGGCCAGCATCGCCTCGACCACGATGGCCTCGCCGCGCCTCGCCGCGTCCCGGGCGACCGGCTCGCAGGCTTTCTGCAAAATCTCACCCGCGGCGTGGAGGAAGCGCTCGCGCAGGATCGACACGATGACCAGCTTCTTGCCCTTGAGAATGGGGGCATCCATCTCGGTCAGGGGCGTCTCGATCTTCTGGGTGGTCATCGGCAGGTCGCGGGTGACCTCATAGGCGAGAAGCAGGCTGATCTCGCGCAGAAGCTGGCGGAACACGGCGGACGGCGTGTTCTTGTCGCGCATCAGCGAAAGCTTGTGCAGCACGAGCGGGTGATCAACCACGACGAGCGTTTTGGGCAGTTTGGCCTCGGCCATGGCGGATCTCCTTATCGAAAGCGCCTTCGTTTTGCGGCAAGCCAGCCCCCGTTTTCAAGCGCGGGCGGAACTCATCCACGGTTTTGCGACGATTGGCCCGCGCAAGGGGCTTGCATGGGCACCGGGGCTTGCCTATATCCGTAACGAATGACGTTACAGAAAGATGCATCCATGTCCGCCTCTCCCCCGATCCCGGCCGGCGCGCGCATCGGCCATGTCCACCTGAAGGTGTCTGACATCCAGCGGGCGCTGGACTTCTATTGCGGCGTCCTCGGCTTCGAGCTGCAGCAGATGTATGGCAGCCAAGCGGCCTTCGTGTCCGCCGGCGGCTATCACCACCATATCGGCCTCAACACCTGGGAAAGTGCCGGCGGCCAGCCGCCGCCCCCGGGCACCACCGGGCGCTCGTCAATGTCGCCGGGAACCTTGAAGTAGTATTCGACGGGCTGCAGCGTCACCGGATCGCGGTAGAGG
>JALRFZ010000678.1 GCA_023253615.1 Verrucomicrobiales bacterium
GCCGCGCTCGCCCGGCTCGAGGCCGCGATCCATCGGCGCACCGACGATCTTCTCGCCGCCCTCGCCGTGGACCTGGGCAAACCCGGACTCGAGGCCTGGCTCGCCGAGGTGCATTTCGTGATCTCGGAGATCCGGCTGTTCCGCAAACGCCTGCGCGGCTGGGCGCGCCCCCGCCGCACGGGCAATCCGTTCTACGTCCTGCCCGCCCGGAGCGAGGTCCGCCGGGAACCCCACGGCGTGGTGCTGGTCTCGGCGCCGTGGAATTACCCCGTGCAGCTCTCCCTCAGTCCGCTCGTCGCGGCGGTCGCCGGGGGCAATGCCGTCGTTTTGAAACCTTCCGAGCTGGCCCCGGCGACGGCCGCCCTGCTCGCGGAGATCCTCGGCGAAGTCTTCGAGCCCGGTCACGTCAAGGTGGTGACCGGTGGTCCGGAGACCGGGGCCGCCCTGCTCCGCGAACCCTTCGACCTCTTTTTCCACACCGGCAGCGAGCGGGTCGGGCGGCTCCATGCCGAAGCCGCGGCACGCCATCTCGCACCGGTCGTGCTCGAGCTCGGGGGGAAATGCCCCTGTGTGCTCACCGACGACATCGATCTCGATCTCGCCGTGCCCCGGATCGTCTCGGCGAAGTGGTTCAACGCCGGTCAGACTTGTGTCGCGCCCGATTTCGTCCTCGTGCCCGAATCCATCCGGGAGAGCTTCATCGCGAAGACGCGGGCGCTGCTGGAAAACGTCTACGGCACGGGGCGTCCGCGCGATCTCGCCGCCATCGTGAACGAAACCCACCTCGCGAGAATCTTGTCGCTTTGTCAGGGCGAAGTCGTCGTCGTGGGCGAGGACGATCCCGCGGCCCGGCTCCTCGCGCCGCGCCTGCTGGCCGCGGCGGACTGGGACGATCCCGCCATGCGCGAGGAGATTTTCGGCCCCGTCCTGCCCGTGGTCGGATACACCGATCTCGGAGAGACCCTCGCCCGGCTCGCGGCCCGGCCCGCGCCGCTCGCCCTCTACGCTTTTTCCAGGGATGCCGGGACCCTCGAACGCATCGCCGCGGCCGTGCCCTCGGGCTCGGTCTGTTTCAACGACGCGGTCAAACAGGCCGTGAATCTCGAGCTGCCTTTCGGAGGCGTCGGTGCCAGCGGCATGGGCCGCTACCGGGGCCGTGCCGGATTCGAGACCTTCACCTGGGCGAGACCCGTGACGCGGCGCTACTGGGTGAAGGATTTTTTCCTCACCCTCCCGCCTTATGGGAAGACGCTCGATTGGATGCGCCGTTGGATGAAGTGAAGCCCGGACGGCGGGTGCTGCTTTTTTCGGTGGCGGCGCTTTTCCCCAGGCGTATCCTCGGAGATCATGATTCCGCTCCGACGATTCCTCCCTCTCGTCTGCCTCGCGAACTTTCTTCCGGCCCTCGCCGCCGGGCCCACCGCGGAAGTCTTCGAGCGCCCCGCCACCGGCACCTTGCGGCTGCCCTACCTGCTCTCCCTGCCCGACGGCTACGACGCCGATCCGGAGAAACGCTGGCCTCTCGTCGTCTTTCTCCACGGGGCCGGGGAGCGCGGCGATGAACTCGCGAACGTCGCGAAACACGGCCCGCCCAAACATGCCGCCGCGGGCGAAAAATTTCCCTTCATCCTCGTCTCGCCGCAGTGTCCCGCCGACGAGTGGTGGACGGAGCAACCCGTGCTGGAGCTGATCGACGCGCTCGGGGAAAGATACCGCGTCGATCCCTCGCGCATCCATCTCACCGGGCTCAGCATGGGCGGCTACGGCACCTGGCATTTCGCGACCCTCGCGCCCAAACGTTTCGCCTCGGTCGCCCCGATCTGCGGCGGCGGCATCCCCTACAAGATGCGCCTCATCCCGCACCTGCCGGTGTGGGCTTTCCATGGAGCGAAGGATGGCGTGGTGGTCCTCGATGAATCGGCGCGGCTCGTCGAGGCTTTGAAAAAGGCGGGCAACACGAAGGTGGAGTTCACCGTCTATCCCGAGGCGGGGCATGATTCGTGGACGGAGACCTACGCGAATCCCAGGTTCTACGAGTGGCTCCTTTCCCACTCCCTGCCCCAGCCCGCCAACCCCTGACCCCGCGGCCTCGTGCTCGAAGTCATCCACGTCAGCGACACGCATTTCGGTCCCGATCGGTCACTCTCGATTCGCGGTGCGAACGCCTGTGAACGCGCCGAAGCCCTGGTCGCCGCGATCCGTGCCCTGCCCTTCGTCCCGGATTTCATCGTCCACACGGGTGATGTCGTGAACGATCCCGATCGCGCCGCCTACACGCTGGCGGCCGAGGTCCTCGCCGATCTTCCGGCACCGGTCTATTACGCGACGGGGAATCACGACGACGTGCCGATGATGCGCGCCGCGCTCGCCTTCGGAGAAAAGGAACCACTGCTGCCCGATGCCGAGGATCGCCTCTGCTACCGCATCGCCGGCACCGCGGGAGAGAAGGTCGATTTCTTCGTAATGGATGCGAAGGTCCCGCCGTCGGAGGGGCCTCACGGCTACCTGGGAGACGCGCAGATCACGGCCGTGCTCGATCGCATCTCGGGGACGAAACCGGTGGCGGTTTTTCTCCACTATCCCCTCGTCCCGATCGGGTCGAGGTGGATCGACGAGCACCTCCTCGTCACGAACGGGCTTGAATTCCAGCGCGCCCTCGCGGAGAAGGCGGGCCCTTCGCTCCGGGGCGTTTTCACCGGGCATCTCCACCGCGGCCTCACCCTGTATCGCGACGGCATCCTCCACAGCGGGGTCTCGAGTCCGGCCTGTGAATTCAGCGCCGCGCCCGGCGATACCTCGTGCGAATTCATCGCGGGGGGTCCCATCCCCTTCCACCACCTCACGTTCACCCCGGATGCGACGATGGTGAAGGCTTATTCGCTGCCTTTCTCCCCAGCCTCTCCAAGATGAGCGGTTCGCGACGCTGTGTCTTCTTTGATCGCGACGGGGTCGTGAATGCTTCGCCGGGCGAGGGCTATGTGCTTTCCCCAGATGCCTTCCATCTCAATCCCGGCATCGCCGCAGCCCTCCGCCTCCTCCGCGAGCGCGATTGCCTCGCCATCGTCGTGACGAGCCAGAAGGGCGTCGGCAAGGGCCTGATGACGGGCGGGACCCTGACAAACATCCACGACCACATGCGCGACCTCCTCGCCGCGGAAGGGGCCGCCTTCGACGCCGTCTACGCCCACACCGGCACGGGCGGTCCCGCCGATTTCCCCGCCAAACCGGATCCAGGGATGATTCTCGCCGCCGCGGAAAGGTTCGCCATCGACCTGCGTCGATCGTGGATCATCGGCGATGCCGACCGCGATATCGCGATGGGCGACGCCGCCGGTCTCGCCGGCACGATCCGGATCCGGGGAGAGAAAACCATCACCGTGCCCGCGACCCACACCTTGGAAAACACCACGGAAATCCCCGGATTGCTCCGATTAATTTTGTAATTGTGAAAATTTAAATTCCGACTCGCTTTTCGAAGTCCCTTGAATAGAATACCTTTTGTTCCGGGTCCGCCCGATCCATCCTCTTCGCGATTTTTCCCCTTATGGCCAGAGCGTCCAACCTCACGATGTGCTCCTTCTGCGGCAAGAGCCACGCGGAAGTGAAAAAACTGATCGCCGGCCCCGGGGTCTACATCTGCGACGGCTGCATCAACGTCTGCCGCGGCATCCTCGAGAAGGAGCTGCACGATCACGAGGAGGAGGATGAGATCACCGCCGACCTCACCGTGCCCAAGCCGAAGGAGCTCTTCGACAGCCTCAACCAATACGTGATCGGGCAGGAGCACGCCAAGAAGGTGCTCACCGTGGCGGTACACAACCACTACAAGCGACTCCAGCAGTTCGCCGTGCCGGCGAAAGTGAAGGCCCACGGGCAGTTCGCGAAGTACGAGGACGTCGAGATCGAGAAGAGCAACATCCTCCTCATCGGGCCGACCGGATCGGGCAAGACGTGTGTTCAGAGCCGAACCATCGTCCCATGTTCTTACCACTAGCGCAA
>JALRFZ010000695.1 GCA_023253615.1 Verrucomicrobiales bacterium
AGGCCAGCCTGAAAAGGGAAAACCATGCCCAAGGCAGAATGGGGTACGAAGCGTATTTGCCCGACCACCGGGAAGCGCTTTTATGACCTGAACCGCTCGCCGATCGTCAGCCCCTACACGGGCGAGATCGTCGACATCGAATCTGCGCGCCGCAAGATGGCCGCCGCCGTCATCAGCCGCGCCGTGCCGGAAAAGGACGATGACGTTCTGGTCGACGATCTGGAAGCCGATGACGACCTGCTCGAGGCGGGCGTGCTCTTCGAGCGTCTCGATGAAACGGTGCGCAAGGTCCGCCGGGCCGCAGCGGGCGCGGAGGGTGAGCTGCGTCTCGGCTACATCGGCCCGCCGACGCGCGCCTTTCTCGGTGGTTTGCTCAAGGCCTTCCACGAACGGTATCCGCGGGTGAACATCGTGCTGGAGGAACGCACGCCCGAGCGGGTCTGGGAAATGGTCTCGAAAGGGCGTCTTTCGGTGGGCCTGACGCGTCCGGTGCTCGCGCACGAGGCGCTCGGATTGCAATCCTTGTTGCTTTGTCAGGAGCCGCTCTGCGCCGCCGTGCCGGCCGACCACCGTCTCGCGGAAAGGAAAACGATTCCCTGGGGAGAGCTGGCGGAAGAGCCGATCGTGATCCTCGCCCGTCGTGAGGGCGCGGGCTCGCACGACACCATCCTCGCGGCCTGCGCCGGGGCGGGTTTCACGCCGCATCTCGTGCATACCCCGAGTGTGATCGGCACGATCCTCCGCTACGTGGAGGCGGGCGCGGGCCTCGGGATCGTGCCCGAGAGCGTCACGCCCGAGTCGGACTCGGTGCGTCTGATCCCCCTGGTGCCGCGCGAGACCCTGCCGGTGGTGATGGTCTGGTCGCGCGAGGGCGACGATCCGGCGGTGACGGCCTTCCGCGGGATCGTGGAGGAATGGCTCAGTTCGCGGTGACGACGTGACGCGGCCCGTCGCTGCGGGTGAGACGGCTTTCTGAAACGCTGCCATCAGGCCAGCGCACCGTTACTTTCGCGGAGGTGTCGGCCTTGGCTGCGGAACCCCAGCCGAAGAAAAGATCGGGCGTGCCTTGGGTGAGATACCCCGAGCCAGCCGAGACCTCGGCGGTTTGAAGAGGCAATCCTTCCACCTCGACGCTGACACGCGCCCCGATCGCGGAGAGATTGCCGGGCTTTCCTTCGAGGGAAATCGTGAGGGGCGAGCCGCTCTCTCCGCCCGCTTCGTTGATGAGAATGACGGGGGCGGTGTCGTTCATCCCGAAGAAAAGATCGGGCCGTCCCCCACCGTCGAAATCGACGAGGCCGAGGCTCTTTGCGTCGCCCGGCACGAGGACGCCGCTCTCGCGGGGCCAGATCTCGCGGAGACCGCCGGCCTTTTCGCTGTCGCCCGTGCCGCGGAGGAGTAGCCCGAGACCGCCGTCGTAGGGACCGGTTTCCTGCTGGGTCGTGAAAAAATTCTGGGCGAGGACGGCGTCGGTGAGTCCGTCTCCGTCGAAGTCGCTCAGGGCGATGCCGTAGATGGGCGCGATCTGCGCGAGCACGGGCAGGGGCTGGATCGTGAAGCGGCCTTCGCCGTCGTTGATCATCACGATTGACTCGAGAGTAGTCGCCTCGAGCTTCAGGGCGCTCTCGAGGCGGGCTTTCTCGTAGATGTCATCGAGCGCCGAACTCGCCCAGCCGTGGTAGGTATTCACCTTTTGCAGCAGGTTCGGCATGGCGAGAGAGGAACAACTGAGCCCGCGCCGCGGCAGGAGACAATTGAGACTGCGGTCGAACTTCGCCTCGACGAGATTCTTCTTCCCGCTGCCATCGACATCGCCGTAGTAGATCAGCTCGGGCACCTCGGGAGAGGCGCTGTATTTGGTGTTTTTCCCGAGATTGCCGGCGAGGTAATCGATGTGGCCGTCGCCGTTGAGGTCGCGTCCGGCGATGCTGTTCCAGAATCCGGTCGCCTGGGCAAGGCCGGCGGCTTCGGTGGTCTCGACGAGCTTGCCTTCGCGGTTGGAGAACAATCTCACCGGACCCCATTCGTGGGTGAGGAGGAGATCGAGCCATCCGTCTCCATCGACATCGCTCCAGAGTGCGCCGGTGACGAGTCCGGTCGCGGCGAGACCGTGTGCCGCGGCCACGTCGGTGAAGCGTCCCGTGCCGTCGTTGAGGAGAAAGCGGCTCCTCGGGGTCACGGGATATTCGCCGGGCACGACGCGTCCGCCGATGTAGACATCGAGATCTCCATCGCGATCGAAGTCGGCCGCCGCGGCGACGCTGCCGCTGTCGTGTTTGCCGTCGGCGGGAGCGGGGAGATGACCGAAGGCCTCGGTGAATTCGCCCTTCCCATCATTCAGATAAAGCCGGTCGGCGAGCGAGGCATCACCGGGATCGCACTCGACACTGCCGCTCACGGCGAGGAGATCGCGATCACCGTCGCCGTCGAAATCGAAAAGGAGCACGCCCATGTCCTCGTAGGCCGTCATGTCGGTGAAAGGCCCGCGCATCCGCAGGGCGAAGACGGGATTGCCCTCCTCATCGACGCCGCGATTGAGAAGGAGGCGGCCGGGTTGGCTTTTCGGGCTGCCCAGATAAAGATCGACCTTGCCGTCGCCATCGACATCGCCCCACGCCTGTCCGGGTCCGAGCTGGGAATGCTGGTGCGGCAGCAGCGGCTGGCGTAGGAAATCGTCGAAGGGAGCCTCGGGCATGGCGAGTCCTGCGAAGCCCTCGATCCGGCGGAAGAGCGGATTCGCCGGCTTCTCCTCCTCAACGGGGGCCGCGGTCTCCGGTTCCGCGATC
Organism: Verrucomicrobiales bacterium; assembly: GCA_023253615.1. Lineage (GTDB taxonomy): Bacteria > Verrucomicrobiota > Verrucomicrobiia > Verrucomicrobiales > DEV007 > Arctic95D-9. The sequence continues at coordinate 2,787 of JALRFZ010000695.1, forward strand.
TCGATCCACCGGTTCCCTGACAAAGCACCCAAAATCTGCCGCGCTCCCGAGGGCCAGCGCACCTCGAGCGAGGCGACGCGGTCCGTATCACCGAGACCGAAATGCAGGAGGGGCTCGTCGCTTTCCTGATAGCCGTTGTAGGGCAGCAGCACCTGCGATTGGCGCACCCCGTCGCCGGTGACGAGATCGACCTTCGCCCCGATCCCGCGGGTGTTGCCCCCGCGGCCTTTCAGGCTGACGAGGAGGTGATTTGCCGCCCCCCTCTCGCGGCTCTGGTTGAGGTAAAAGGCGGGACGATCCTGCAACGGCAAGGTCACGAGATCGAGATCGCCGTCGCGATCGAGGTCGGCCAGGGCGGCTCCGTAGTTCATCGTTTTTTCGAGCCCCAGCCCCCACGTCTCGCCGGCTTTCTCGAATTTGAAGTCGGCCGCATTGCGGAGCGCGAGATCCTGCTCGCGCAGCTCGGGACGGTCGAGGAAAAGGTCGAAGTCATCCTTGCCGATGCGATCGGCGTGAGTGCCCTTTTTGTAATCCGAGTGGTTGAAATCGCGGGTGTGACCGGTCGGAAAATAGAGATCGAGCCGACCGTCGCCATCGAGGTCGCCCCGTTTCACCGCCCAGGTCCAATCCGTTTTGGCGACACCGGCCATGTGGGCGGATTCGAAGAAAAGGCCCGTGCCCGTGTTCGTGAAAAAGGTGCTCAGCATGTTCTGCCGGGGCAGCCCCTGGGCATACATGTCGGCGAAGGAGGCACCCATTTCTCCCATCGTCACCTTCTGCCGGTAGTGGGTCGTCGGCAGCATGTCGGCGACGATGAGATCGGTGAGACCGTCGTTGTTGTAGTCGCCCGTGCCCGCACCCATGGAGAACCAGGTGGTGTGCTGCAGCACCCCGGCCGCCACTTCCTCGAAGGTGCCGTCGCCGAGATTCCGGCAGAGCTCGTCGCGGTCGGCGAAATCGTTGGCGACGTAGAGATCGAGGTGACCGTCGTTGTCGAAGTCGAGCCACGCCGCGCCGTTGGTGTGGGTCGCCACTGGACGCAGGCCGGCCTCCGCCGTGACCTCGGTGAAGCGGTTCCCGTCGTTCCGGAAAAGCCGGTTCGGGCGGGCTGTCTCCGAGAACACGGGCACCCCGGTCTGCGGGTTGATCGAACTCACTTTGAAGTAGCGGTCCCAGGGAGCCACCACCTCCCAGCCGGTATCCGTCTTCCGCATCGGCACCCCTTCGGCGGGACGACCGCCTTTGCGATAGAGCGCGTTCGTGGCGAGAAAGAGATCGAGATCGCCATCGCCGTCGTAGTCGGCGAAGACCGGCATCAGGCTGGCGTCGGCGAGATCGACGCCCCACTCCGCGGCGACTTCGCGGAATCGCAGCTCTCCCGGCTTCGATTCATTCAGATAGAGACGATTCGGCTCGTCGTAGCGGCAGATGAAAAGATCGAGATCGCCGTCGCCGTCGATGTCGGCCATGGCCGCGCCATTGCACCAGCTACCCTCCTCGGCGACCCCGGCCGCGACGGCCAGATCGGTGAAACGCGGGACTCCGGGCTCGCCGAGGTGCCGGTAGAGGCGGTTCGCGACCGGCCCCGCCGAAAAGAACAGGTCGGGCCAGCCGTCCCCGTCGAGGTCTCCGACGGCGATGCCGCCGCAGGCCATCGCGGAGTAATAGAGCCGGCGTTCGGGATGCTCCAGATCGATGGGGATGACGAAATCGAGTCCGGATTCCTCCGCCGGGATCGGGCGGAAGAGGGGACCGCCGCCCGCGGCCGCGGAATCCGACTCGGAAAAGCGCCTTTTCTCTACGACGCCCGGTGCTTCCTGGGCGAGAAGGCCGCTTTGGGCAAGATCCATGGCCGGGACAAGGCCCAAAAGGACAGCGAGGATTCGGGGATTCGCGTGCATCCGGCCACTTTAAGGACGCGTGCGTGACGCATCAAGCCTCCTCTTCCCGTATCTTTCGCGCCCCCGCGGACGAAACAAGGGGTGTCGGAATGGCGGGATACCGCCCCATCTTTTCATGGACAGAGCGGACCATCTCGGACTCTGTATACAATTTTTCGTTCGCGGCCTTGCAAAAGTCCCCCGCTTTTGACAATCTCCCCGCTTCCCTGAATTCAACCCCCGATGAAACCCCAGCCCTGATGAACCTCTTGGTCCTGTCCATCCCCCTCTTCGGCGTCCTTGCCCTCGCCTACACCTTCTGGCGATCAGCCTGGGTCGCCAAACAAGATCCCGGCACCGAAAAAATGCAGCAGATCGGCGGCTTCATCGCCGAGGGGGCGATGGCCTTCCTCCGGGCCGAATACAAGGTGCTGGCCATTTTCGTCGCCTGTATCGCCGGTCTCCTCCTTTTCGGTGGGATCCAGGATGAAAACAGCTCTCCCTTTGTCGCCGTCTCCTTTGTCGTCGGAGCTTTCTGCTCCGCCTTCGCCGGCTACATCGGCATGAAGGTCGCGACCAAGGCAAACCACCGCACCACCCAGGGAGCCCGCACCAGCCTCGGCGAGGGGCTGAAGATCGCCTTCGCGGGCGGATCGGTGATGGGCATGGGTGTCGTCGGCCTCGGTCTCCTCGGGCTCGGACTTCTTTTCGTGATCTTCAGCCAGTCGATCGGCACCGACGCCGCTTCGATCAAGAAGGTCCTCACCATCATCACCGGATTCTCCTTCGGCGCGTCCTCGATCGCCCTCTTCGCGCGCGTCGGCGGCGGCATCTACACGAAAGCCGCCGACGTCGGCGCCGATCTCGTCGGCAAGGTCGAGGCCGGCATCCCCGAAGACCACCCGCTGAACCCCGCGACGATCGCGGACAACGTCGGTGACAACGTCGGCGACGTCGCCGGCATGGGCGCCGACCTTTTCGAATCCTACGTCGGTGCCATCATCGGCACCATGGTCATCGGCGCCGTCTTCATGACTCTGCCCGAGTTCTCCGGACTGCCCCTCGGCGGCGTCCTCCTGCCCATGGTCCTCTCCGGACTCGGCATCGTCGCCTCCATCATCGGGGCGTTCCTCGTGCGCGTGAAGGACGGCGGGGATCCTCAGAAGGCCCTGAATCTCGGCGAACTCGTCGCAGGCGGCATCCTCCTCGCCGGCACCTGGGTGCTCGTCGGCCAGATGCTCCCGGAGAAATGGGTCCTCGACGGCAAGGAATTCACCTCCCTCGGCGTTTTCGCCTCCATCGCCATCGGCCTCGTCGCCGGGATCTCGATCGGCTAC
>JALRFZ010000047.1 GCA_023253615.1 Verrucomicrobiales bacterium
GGTGGCCGGGCTTGGGGAGGGGCGGATTGCAAATCCGCCCTACGGGGGATGGGAAGACGACGCGTCGGATGGGATTGGGCGGAAGATTCGCGTCGATTCGCGCTCATTCGCGAAATTCGCGTTGAAAGAGTTTGGCTCAATTGTCCGGGTAGGGGGAAGGATTCAACGCGAATGGGAGCGAATGACACGCGAATGAGCGCGAATCCCGGAACCGGAGGAGATGAATTTCAACGCAGATGGACGCAGATGCGCTTCGCTTCCGCAATCGGAGCACAGCGGAGATAGATGCCGGAGGCATCAAATTTACGCAGATGGGGAAGAATTGGAACGCGAATGGGAGCGAATGACACGGGAATGGCCGCGAATCCCTGCCGGGTGATAGGATGGCGGTGGGGCCAGAGCATTTGAGTTTGAGGGTTTTAACGCAGATGGCCGCAGATTCGCTTCGCTCCCGCCGATTTCCGCAGATGAAGAAGAATTTTAACGCGAATGGAAGAGGGAATGGGACGCGAATGGCCGCGAATTCCTGCCGGGTGATGGGATGGCCCACTCTCAAAACCATGCGCGCCCTCTCTTGCGACCTTTTACCTTTTACCTTCCCACCTTTTACCGCCCGAAGGGCATCCCGCCTTTTACCGCCCTCCGGGCGCCCGCCACCATCACGTGACCCGCTTCCGTCCTTCCGCGCTTGCCCTCGGAGCCCTTTTTTTGGTAGTTTTGTCGGGCTACCCCCATGTCCAAGAACCTCAGCGCCCTTTCCTTCCGCCGCGGCCTCGAGCCGAACCTCTTTGAACGCATGGTCGAGGCCGCCGAGGCGAAGGGCACGGCCGAGACGCCCGAGACCGTCCACGCCCTCGGGAAGGAATACCTCTTCGGCGACGCCCTCACCCTCGGCGCGGTCTCGTTCTACGACTTCCTCAAGAAGGAAAACGAGGGCAAGAAGGTCTTCCTCTGCAACGGCTCGGCCTGCCTCTGCGCCGGCACCCAGGACCAGCTCCACCACGACGCCGCCGCGCATTTCCCCGAGGCGGAGATCGGGCACATCTGCTGCCTCGGACGCTGCCACGAGGGCGCGGCCTTCCAATACGAGGGCAAGAACTACTCGGGCCAGTCGAAATCGAGCCTGGAAACCCTCTTCACCACCGGCGAAGGTGACGGCACCGACCGCTACGAGGTCGTCTCGGCCCTCGAGCCCGCCATTCTCACCGCGCCCTTTCCGGGGGTCGAGGAGTATTACGCGCCCTTCGTCGCCCTGATCCAGTCGGGCACCCGCGATGCCCTCGCGGCCGAACTGAAGGACAGCGGCCTGCGCGGACGGGGTGGAGCCGGTTTCCCCCTTGCCTTCAAGTGGGCGAGCTGCCGCGACGCGGCCGGGCCGGTGAAATACATCGTCTGCAACGCCGACGAGGGCGATCCGGGGGCCTACATCGACAAATACCTCATGGAGGAGCGCCCCCACAGCGTCCTCCTCGGGATGATGGTGGCGGGCTGGTATGCCGGAGCCGGGGACGGGGTCCTCTACATCCGCGCCGAGTATCCCGATTCGATCACGAAGGTGAACGAGGCCATCGCCGAGCTGCATGCCGCCGGTCTCCTCGGGGAAAACATCCGCGGCACCGACTTCACCTTCCGGCTGAAGACGATCAAGGGCGCCGGGGCCTACATCTGCGGCGAGGAAACCGCCCTGCTCGCGAGCATCGAGGGCCAGCGGCCCGAGGTGCGGACGCGTCCGCCCTTCCCCACGATCGAGGGACTCTTCCGCAAGCCGACCATCGTCAACAACGTCGAGACCTTCGCCAATCTCCACGCCATCCTCGTCCGCGGCGGCAAGGGGTATGCCGCGATCGGCACGCACCAGTCGACCGGCCCGAAGTTGCTCTCGCTCGACTCGCATTTCGCCAAACCCGGCATCTACGAGGTCGCGATGGGCACCTCGCTCGAGGACGTCTTCGCGATGGCCGGCGGCTTCCGGAATCCGGTCAAGGCCGTGCAGATCGGCGGTCCCCTCGGCGGGATCGTCCCGCTCGACAAGGTCGGCACCCTCACCGTCGATTTCGAATCGTTCAAGAAGGAGGGTTTCCTACTCGGTCACGCCGGCGTCGTCAGCATCCCCGAGACCATGCCGATGATCGAATACATCCAGCACCTCTTCCAGTTCACCTCGGACGAGAGCTGCGGCAAGTGTTTCCCCTGCCGCCTCGGCAGCACGAGGGGGAAAGAGCTCATCGCCAAGGCCCGCGCCGAGAGCGATTACAAGATCGACCGCGAACTCATCACCGTCGCCATCCAGTCGCCGACGTACTCCGCAGCAATGGAGAAGAGCACGGCCGCGGGATCGAGCAGCGGGATGTCGTCGACGGTGGAGCGCGCCACGGTCTCGTCGATCACCGTGGTCGACCCGAGCGCCGTCACCATGGCGAAGGTGACGAACGCGAAGATGACGCCGATGAGGATGATCGCGGTGTACGTCGCCCTCGGCACGGTCTTCTTGGGGTCGCGGCCCTGCGCCAGTCCTACGACGTCGCGCGGGGCGGCTTCGGCCGCGCGCCGAAGTTTCCCCCGTCGATGGTGCTCGA
>JALRFZ010000081.1 GCA_023253615.1 Verrucomicrobiales bacterium
GTTGGAGAGGGCGCAGGCGAAGGTCTCGCCTTCGAGCTGGCCGCTCACGGTGAGGTAGGTGGGTTTGCCGAAAAATTCGTCGGCTCCCGAGCGCATCATTTCGCCCTCCATCGTCACGACGCGGAACATCTCGCCCGCGCCCTCGCAGTCCGAGGCGGTGATGATGGGCGTGTGCACGTAGACGAATCCCCGCTCCTGGAAAAACTGGTGGATCGCATAAGCCATGCGGCTGCGGATGCGGAAGACGGCGCCGAAGAGATTCGACCGCGGCCGGAGGTGGGCGATCGAGCGCATGAACTCCATCGTGTGCCCTTTTTTCTGTAACGGATAGTCCTCGGGCGCGGCTCCGACGAGGACGACTCGCGAGGCCTGCAGCTCCCACCGCTGCCCCTTCCCCTGCGAGGCGACGATCAGCCCCTCGACCTCGATCGAGGCCCCGGTGCGCGCGGGCACGACGGCCTCTTCGTATCCCGGCAAAGTCGCGTCGGCGACGATCTGGAGATTGCCGAGACAGCTCCCGTCGTTCAGCTCGAGAAAGGAGAAAGCCTTCGAGTCGCGTTTCGTCCGCACCCACCCTTTCACGGTGACGTGGCCGGGAGAGGATTCGCTGCGCAGGATTTCGACGACTCGGGTGCGGGACATGCGGGAGTATCGAAAGGGCCGGGCGGGATTTCAAGGGGATTCCCAACGCTCGGCTCGCCGGTGGATTCCGGTCCGGACTCGCAGGAGAATGATGTGCTCGAGAGCTTGCACCTCTCTCTTATTCCTCATTCAATTACTCCAACGTCGTCGAGGACGTAGCGGAATCCGTAGAATCCCTCCTTCGCCGCCGCCGGCACGGGATTCCGATAGCCCGTTGCCAGCACCTCGCGATCGGACGAGTTCCACCCTCCGCCTCTCACCACGTGGAGCCCGTCGCTCCCGTCGGTATAAGGATCCGACACCCACTCCCAGACATTGCCGGAAAGATCGTGCAGTCCGTTCGCGTCCGCACCGAAACTACCGACCGGCGCGGTCGTCTCGAATCCATCGGTGTATCCGGGGATGATGTTGCCTCCGAAAAATCCGGTGGCCGAGACATCGGCGAAATTCCCCGCTCCGGGTGGCGGCGGCCATTGCGGACCCCAGGGGAAGCGATCCCCACCCCCGGAGTTGCGCTCCGCGGGACTCGAGCCGCCTTCTCCAACGAGCCCGGCAAAGCCGCTCCATTCCAGATCGGTAGGCAGACGGTAGCGCTGCCACGGCCGGATGAGATTCGCCTTTCGCTCCCGCACCGTGAGCCATTCACAAAACGCCACCGCCTCCTCGTAGGCCACGCCCGCCGCCGGATAATTCAATCCCGTGGCCACGGAGGCCGGATCGAGGACGACACCCCGCTCGGCGTGGTATTCGAGAAAAGCGCGCAGCGGCGTCTCCGTCTTGGCCACCAGAAGACCTCCGACCGGCATCAGCTCCATCCCCTGGCTGTTCGTCCAACGCGATCCGAACACGACCGAACCATCGGCGACGAGGTTCACGACGAGATCCTGGGCCTCCGTCGAGGTCAACTCCCCCATGGCCACGCCGACTTCGTGACCCTCCCGGTAAAGTTCCAATTCGAAGGCACCGAGCCGCTGCGATTCAAGCACGACGGGAGTTTCCCCCAGATACTCCCCTCCCCGGTAGATTTTCGCCCCCTCGGGCACGGAATTCAGGACGAGAGTGCCGAATTCGTGCTCCAGCGTCACCACGAAAGAGTTTCTCCTTCCCGACGTGTCGCTGCGATAGGGCCGGTAGTAATGTTTTTTGCCGAGATACCCGGTGCGCCGGTCCTGGCCTGTCAGCCAATCGCAGAATTGCCAGAGAGCGCGGTCCTCCGAGACCTGTGCGATACCGTTCACGCCGGCCCGCGGGATTTCCAGACCGGCCTCCTCCAGGAAACGGTCAAACAACGCCACGGTGATCTCGCCGACCGACTGGTGCCTGTCGATCGGCACCGGCTGGAACTCCATGCCCACGGAATTGATCCAGGGATTCCCCGCGACCGGTCCGAGATCAGGCAGGAGGACGGCACTCACCACCTGCACCCCTTCCTTCACCTCGCCTTTGTATACGTAGTCGTGATACCCCTCGCGTTTAAGGACGAGTTCGACCGGCCCCACGGGAAAATCGAGCACACGGGTCTCGGTGACACCGATTTCGCGGCCATCGTGAAAAACCCTGGCGGTAGGAGGCTGGCTCGAGATCTTCAATTGGCCCTCGACAATCTTCGCGGTGAGAGGCTTTTCTTTGGCGTCACCAGCCACGTCCCCCTCCACTTCGGTGGCCACCAACATGCCGGCTTTCTCCTTTGTCTCCGGCTCTTCCTTTTTTGGTTCCGTTGCCGGTTCCTTGGTTTCCGCTCCGCCGGTTCGAACTTCCTTCTCTTTTCCAACCGCTTGCTCCGGATTCCCTTCTCCCGCCTCCGGCTCCTTCTTGTCCTTCTCCTTTTCCTTCCCGGATGGCCGGGTCTCGGAAGCGGGTTTCTCCTCTGGAGTTTCAACGGGTTTCTTCTCTTCCCGGGTGCCTGCCTCCCCGGAGTTTCCGGTGGACGCCCCGCCATTGCCAGGATCACGCCCCTCTCCCGTACCCGGTCCACCCCGGTCCGGCCCCTCCGTCTCGATCGGAGCCACTTCGATCGGGGTACGCAGTCCTGCGCCGTTCACGCCTTTGGTGCCGGCGTCCGAAAGGAGCGGGCCGTGCTGTGCGACAAAGGATTGATTGTCGCGCCACAGCCAGTAGCCGGCCCCCCCGATGATGGCGAGCAGACCGAGCACGGCGATGGTCCCGAAAAAGACCGAAACCAGGCTGCGGCGCGGCTCGGGTGCCTTCCACGGCGCGGCGCAGACCGTCTCCAGGGCAAGGACGAAAACCGCCGCCGATTCATACCGCTTCCGTGGATCAGGCGAACCAGCCCGGCAGATCACGGCGTTCAGCGCACGCCACTCATCCCGGTTCACGCTCGGCGGGATTTCGAGATTGGTCGGCAGTTCGGGGAAATCGAGCCGGTCTTTGCCCGTGTGCATCTCGTAGAGCACCATCGCGAGGGAATAGAGATCAGCCGAACTCGTCCCCGGCCCCTCCGGCGGCACATATCCCTCGGTACCCACGAAGGTGCGCTGCCCCGTGCTCGCGACGAGGCCCACGTCGGCGAGTTTCGGCTGCCCCTTCACGAAAATGATGTTCGAGGGCTTCACATCGCGGTGCGTGAGCCCCGCCTGATGGAGGTGGCCCAACGCACCACCGATGGCGATGCCCAGATCGACACACTCACGCACGGTGCGGACCGAACGACGGCGGATGTCCGAGGAGAGGGTGCGCGGCCGATAACTTTCGAGACGTTCCTCGACCGTCGCGCCGCTCTCGTCGTCGGCGATCTCCATCACATAATAATAGAAGCCCGCTTCGTCGTCGCGGCCCACGTGGAGGATGTCGACGAGCCCGGGATGCGCGTGCGAGACCTTCTCGTATCGCTGGATGCCCTCGAACTCACGCTCGAAGGTGCGCTGATATTCGAAATCCTCGCGGCGCACCACCTTGACCGCCCGATACATGCCGGTGATGCTGCGGGCCAGATAGACCTCACCGTAGGATCCCCCGCCGATACGGGTGAGGATCTCGAAATTCGGAATCGGGGGCGTGTCGGGTGTCCTGGCGATAGTGCCATTCTAAACGCGCGAGGGCACCATTTCCACAGGGAAGAAATTCAGGCCGGAATCCTCAACGCTTCCCCCGGACCTCTCCCTCGATGAGCCGGTCGCGCGCACCCAACGCGGGCAGTTCCTCATGGATGACGATCTCGAAGACCGTATCGGCGGGGATCTCACGCCCCTCCCACCCCGCGGCTTGCAATTGCTCCACTTCCGGAGCGATCTCATGGGCTCGATGCCCGAATCCCCATCCCCCGTAGGTGAAACGGGTCTCGACTTCATTCGGACACGATTCCGAAAACAGACCAAGATGACGCGCTCCGTAAAAAAGTTCGTTGCTGCCGTTGAATCCGAAAGGATCCGCGTGCTGCCCCGTGCGGAGATTCGCCGAACGCAGCGGTGCGAAAACCCGCTCACCGGTGTCAAGACGACGGATCGAAATCCAATGCGCCCAGAGCGGAAACTCGGAGATCGCCCGGGCCCGGCAACGGGCACCCCGATAGACCGTCTTGCCCCAAATCTCGACATCATTGGAACAAAAGAGCACCAGGGAACGATCCCCTTCGTCTTCATCTCCCATCGGTTCTTCCACCGCGATTCCGGGTTGCGCCGGAATCCATCCGGAATCAACACCCGTCACTTCCGGGGCGTCCGCAGCAAGAGCCTCAGAAAGCGTGGCCTTGCTCCCGTTTCCGTTTCCGTTCCTTTCGCCCGCCGCCCCTCCCGGAACCGCCCCCCCACCCCCGGTGAGATCGTGAAATCCCTTGGAGGGACGCGGTTTCAGGAGGGCGAAGTCCGAAGGGGCGCGAAAGGCACGGTCCGGCTCACCGGAGGGAGGGAACCCGAAATCAAAACCAAGCGCACTGCCCTGATCCGAATCCGGCAAAGCTCCCGGGATACCTTCCGGAATCAGTAAAGCATCACCGCTTTCGCCGGGATCCCTCTCCTCGGAAGAGGGACGGTCAGGGCGAACGTCCGAATCCTTCACCGGAATCCCGGCCGCAACGTCCGCGCTTCTCTCCCCCTTGGCGAAAAGATCGAATGCCTTGATCACCGCGCCGACGCCCCCCGTGAGATCGATGGCAGGCACACCAGCGAGCGAAGCGGTGAGAGCCCCATCGACCAGCAGGATCTCACGCACCGGAGCCAAACCGGGCTCGTTCACCGTGGCCAACAATTCCCGGATACGACGGTCGGTCTCCTCGCTCGAAGTCGCCCACCCTTGCGGCAACGCGACAATGCGTCCCTTCAAGTCAACCAGGCGCTTCCTCAGCGCCGCCTTGTCCGAAAGATCAACCCCGCCCGAACGGATCGATTCCTCCCACCCGACAGCCTCCTCGGCGATGCCGCGCAGAGCATCCCGGGCCTCTTCAAGCCTCACCGCCTGTGCCTCGGCCATGCCCCGGCAGGCACCGATCGCTTCGCGCCCCCGCTCGAGCGGCGGGAGAAGCGTGTCGAGCCGATCCCTCACCGCGATCATTCTCGAAAGATCGGATCCCACTTTCTGCCGCGCTTCGCGGACACGTTCGGCGAGGAGGTAACTGGAAAGCGCGAGAGCCCGCTGGCTCGCATCCGGTAGTGCCGGGAAAGCTTCCGCGAAATCATCTAGGCGGGCCTGCTTTTCGACCTGTTGCCGCTCCACCAGCACCAGCTTTTCATGGCGCCAACGCAATTCGTCAAAACCCGGCGTGATTGGAGCCGGATCCTCCGCCATGGCGTCGGCAAGCGACCGACGCTTCGCGAGCCAGCCCACGAGAATCCCAAACGCCCCGGCGATCAATACCGCGGCTGGCGCATGAACCGTCAGATATTCCAAGGCCTCGGGCCAGGTCACCGCGAGCAAGCTCGCGGCCATGACTTCAGGCAACCCGTCAAGCGGGCAGTAATTCAAAGGGCAGGTCGGCATGAGGGGTGGCATCGATTGAACCGCGCCGCCAAGATCATAGGCAATCGACGCAGGGAGCCAAGCCATAATTTTCAATCATTGACGGAGAGTGCCACAAACCTCTCTCTTTCCCTGGCGTCAACGGAAAGCCCTCGCGCCTACCCTCCCATCACCTCCTTCTGCAAATCGCGCAGCACCCGCAGATCACCCCAGTCCGCGCCCCGCATCCGGCGTGCCCCGCTCTTGCGTTTCTCCCCGAAACGCTGCCGCAGGCGCTGCTCCCGCTCGAAGACCGCTTCCACGAACTCCGCCGAGCCCAGCACCGCCCCGTCGCAGAAATACCGCACCCGGCGGCGCAAGGCCTCCGCCACCGATAGTCGCCCCCCTTTCGCCAACACCGCGTCCACCTCCGCCTCCGCCAGCCCGGCCCGACCCGTCTGCCCCAGCTCCGGATCTCCCGACACCTCCCGCCCTTCGTCATAGAGCAACATCCGGTAACGCGCCGCGGTGCGGTCCCAGTCCTCCGTGAAATCCCCGTCCTGCAGGCTCTCGCCCAGCATCCGGCAGAGGCCCGCGCGCGCCCGCGCCGCCTCGCGTCCGCCGCCCCCGGTCGCCTCGCCATAGCCGCTCCAGCGGTAGTCCTCCGGTCGCTGGACGATCCCCGCCCGCACCGGGTTGAGGTCGATGTAGGCGGCCACCGTCAGCAGCGGCTGCACCCCGCCCTCCACCAGCACGCTCTTGAAGCGGCCCTGCCAAAGCGTGCCCTCGCGATCGAGCCGTTTGTTCATGTAGAGGGTCACGCGCAGCTTCAGTTCCTTCAGGAAGAGCGAGAGATCGCCCCGGCGGCGTTCGTATCGGGCGAGGATTTCCCGGACCCAGGCCCCGTTGCCGGCGGCGTGGGCGCGGGCGAGCTCCTGTTTGACGCCATCGACGGTTTCGTTGTCGTAGAGCAGGGGGAGCAGGGCGAGGAGTTCCGTTTCGTCGAGCGGGGCGAGGGTCTCGCGGTCGGGGACCTCCAGGAGGAGGTGGAAGTGGTTGGACATGAGGCAATAAGTGACGACCCTGACGCCTGTGAAAGCCTCCTGGTTGCGGAGGATGCGGCGAAAGACCTCGTTTTCCCTGGCCCCGAAGACCCTGCGCCGGTCGACGACGCGGGACATGACATGATAGTAGGATTTGCCGACGCCAAGCAGTCTTGCTTTTCTCATTTGTTCAAGAAATCAGGAATGAAATTTCTGGGTTAAGCTGTCGATTTGTCCCTTAACAATTCTTCGATGATACGGGAAGCGAATGGGGTTGTCCAGTGATTCCGGGATTCAGAATTTGTTTCGGGACGGGGCTTGTTTCGCCGGGACTTCCCTGGTGGAGGATGGATTTTCCAATGGCAAATTCCCGCTTTCACCCCAGTTTGTCGGATTCCAGCCCAGAACCTCTGAACCCGACCTTCCCGTGTCCGCATCGTCCACCGCCGCCTTCAAAACCGTCCCTGCCGACGCTGCCCGTCAAATCGACCGTCGCCGCACTTTCGCGATCATTTCCCACCCGGATGCGGGCAAAACGACCCTGACGGAAAAGTTGCTGCTCTATGGAGGCGCGATCCACCTCGCCGGCAGCGTCACGGCGCGGAAAAACCAGAACGCGACGGCATCGGACTGGATGGCGATGGAAAAGGAACGGGGCATCTCGGTTTCCTCGACGGTGCTTCAGTTCGATTACAACGGCTTCTGTGTGAATCTGCTCGACACACCCGGTCACCACGATTTCTCGGAAGACACGTATCGCGTTCTCTCAGCGGTGGATTCAGCGGTGATGGTGATCGACGCCGGCAAGGGGATCGAGGCCCAGACTCTCAAGCTCTTCGAGGTCTGTCGGAAACGCGGGGTACCGATTTTCGTCTTCATCAACAAACTAGACCGCCCCTCTCGACCGCCGCTGGAACTACTCGACGAACTCGAAAACGTGCTCGGTCTTCCTCCAGTGCCGCTGAACTGGCCGCTCGGGGATGGTCCGCGCTTCCGAGGGGTCTTCAACCGCGAGACGAACGAGGTGAATCTCTTCGAGCGCACCCCGCACGGCTCCTTCAAGGCTCCCCTCTCGGTCGGAGGGATCGACGATGATCTTGTTAAGAACGCGCTCGATTCAGAGATCTACGAACGCGTGAAGCAGGAGGTGGAGCTGCTCGACGGCGTCACGGAAGAGCTCGATCTCGCGAAGACCCTCGCCGGAAAACAGATGCCGGTCTTCTTCGGTAGCGCGATGAACAACTTCGGTGTGCAGCTGATGCTGGAGCGTTTTCTCCAACTGGCGCCGGGACCTGCTCCGCGTCTCTCGGCGAACGGTCCGATCGATCCTCATCGCGACGGCTTCTCCGGCTTCGTCTTCAAGATCCAGGCGAACATGAACCCACGCCACCGCGACCGGGCCGTCTTTATCCGCATCGTCTCGGGCGTCTTCGAACGCGACATGCAGGTGACGGATATCAAGTCCGGCCGCAAGGTGCGTCTCGGCAATGCCCAGAAACTCTTCGGTCAGGATCGCGAGACGCTCGATATCGCCTACGCCGGTGACATCCTCGCCCTCGTCGGCAATTACGAGTTCCTCATCGGCGACACCCTTACGAGCGAGCCGGGCATCGTCTACGATGAGATGCCGCGATTCCGTCCGGAGTGTTTCTCCTATCTCTTCAACAACGACACGGCCAACATCAAGCGCTACCGCGCCGGCATCGAGCAGCTCCTCAAGGAAGGAGTCGCCCAGGCCTACGACGTTCACGGCAGCGCGCAGCGGGTGCCTTTGCTAGGTGCGGTCGGCCCCCTCCAGTTCGAGGTGATGAAGGCGCGGCTCGAGGGCGAATACAACGTCGATTGCCGCCTCGAGAGCTCTCCTTGGACGGTGGCGCAGTGGGTGCGCCCGAAAAATCCGGCACCCGACGCGAACCTGCGCGACGCGCCTCCCCTCACCCTGCCCTCGGGTTGCTCTCTCGCCCTCGACCAGGACCAGCAATGGCTCGTGCTGCTGCCGGCCGCCTACCTCACCGGCATCCTCCACGACCGCAACACCGGCTACGAGTTTTCCCCCAGCCCCTTCGACAAGAAGTGAAACGATGATGTCGATGGGTTGGCTCGCGTGGAGCGAGATCGGGCTCGCCCTGATCGGCCTCATGCTCCTCGGGATCCTCTTCCGCCGCCGCCAGCTCCGTCGGCGGAGTCGTGCCGAACGTCTCGCACGATCTTTCAGCGAAGTGGAATCCACCATCCTCGACCGATGTTTCCCACGCTGGCGCTGGATTCCTGCGAATCTTCAGGCTCGCTTCTCAGGCTATACGCGGGTCCTGATGGAGGAGAAGAATTACGAACCCTGCGGAGGCCTCGAAGAGGTGAGCGAAGAAATGAAACTCGTCATTGCGGCGCAGGCTGCGCTCACGATCCTCGGGAAAAGCGATCCTGATTTCTTTCCCCGCCTTCATTCCATCCTCGTCTATCCGGGTGGATTCCGCGACCGGGGCAGACGCCGCTTCGGGATCGACGATGAAGATCGCGGCGTGCTCTACGGGGAGTCGTGGGAGACGGGATCAGTCATTCTTTCCTGGGACAATGTTCTGGCCGGTGGCAGCAATGACGACGACGGGATGAATGTCGTCATCCACGAGTTCGCCCATCAGATCGATCAATACAACGGCGTCGCCGACGGCGTGCCCAAGCTGAAATCGCGCGAGGACTACCTGCGCTGGGGTTCGGTGATGGAACGACACTACGAAGAGCTCAAGGAAGCTTCGAAAACCCGCGATCCCGAGCCCTTTCTCGATCCTTATGGAGCGACCGATCCCTGCGAGTTTTTTGCCGTGGCCACGGAAGCGTTTTTTGAGGATCCGCTCGATCTCTATTACGAGCATCCCGAGCTCTACGGGTTGCTCGCAAGTTTCTACGGGCTGGATCAGGCGGGCTGGACGACGCAACACGGCTTAGACTGAAGTCGAAACCGCATTCTCTCACGCTCCGATTCCGAGGATCTTCAGCAACTTCGCGTGAGCCTCATCGTTGCGCATCAGCGCGGGGAATTCGCGGCTGCCGGGACCAAATGCGCAGAATTCGACGAGTTCGCCGGTGTGATTCCCGCTCGTCCATCCGATACCGGTGTGCGCCTGGATGACATCCTCGAAGGCGGATTTCAAACCCTGCGAAGCCTTGATCTCTTCCGGCGTCAGTTTCAGGCCGGCATGCTTCTCGATCGCGGCGGCGAGCGGCGGGCCGCTGAGTCCGTCGATGCCGTTCTGTTTCAACCACTCGATGGAGCGATTGAAGCCACGGAGGCGTTCGAAGAAGACGTTGCTGGCGTTGTAGAGTCCCGGAGCAATCCCCTGATCCAGCGAGGCACTGACCCCGTTCATCTGGATGCCGCCGCAGCCATGGTCGGTGGTGATGATGACGAGGGTATCGGGATGTTTTTCGACAAAGGCCAGCACCGTGCCGATGGCATCATCAAAGGCGAGTTGATCGTGGATCGATGCGGCGGCGTCGTTGGCGTGGCCCGCGTGGTCGATCCGGGCCCCCTCGACCATGAGGAAAAAACCGTCCTTGCCAGGGGCGAGCCGGTCGAGGGCGATCCCGGTCATCTCGGCGAGCGTGGGAATGGCCGCCTGCAACCCGGGCACGTTCTGATGATCGATGGTGAAGGGCAGATGGCTTTCATTGAAGATCCCGAGGAGCGGCTTGCCACCATCGACTGGTTGTTTTGTCAGGCTATCGCGCGACTCGACGACGGCGTAACCGGCCTCCGCGTATCGCTTTTTGAGATCCTCGCTGAAGAATTTCCTTCCGCCTCCGAGGAGAAGATCGACGCGGCGCTCGAGGTATTGTTCGGCGATGATGGCCTCGTCGGCGCGGCTATCGACGTTCACGGCGAAGCCGGCGGGGGTGGCGTGGGTGATGGTCGCGGTGGTGACGAGCCCGGTCTTGCGGCCTTTGGCATGGAGTTTCTGGTGGAGTGTCTCGACGGGCGCGCCATCGGGGAGGACGTTGAGCACGCCGTTGTTGACCCGCCTCCCGCCACCCCACGCGCTTGCCGCGGCAGCGGAGTCGGTGACACAACTATTCGCCGAGAAGGTCTCGACGAGGGCGCGCACCACGGGTTGTTCGCGGTAGAGCCGGGTCCAGAGGGTGGTGCCTCCGGAATTCTCACGGAATTGCCGGGCGAGGGAGAGAGCTCCGTGGTTCATTCCGTCGCTGACCATGAAGATCACGTTTTTGGCCGTGCCTCCGTTCGCCTCCGCGGCTCGGGTGGCCGGTGTGATGAGGGCGGATTCCGCTCCAAAGACGGCGGAGGTGGCGAGGGAGGCGCGGAGGAAATCGCGACGATTGGTGGAGGGTGTTTTCGACATGATCAAGGAGTTCATCCCATCGTAGCACCACCGTCCGCCGGAGAAAAGCGACGCGACCGCGTTGGGCGGAAATGGCACCTTCCCCTGCCCGGCTCTTGGAAAGGGGGATCTCCCGAATCCGCTTTTCAAACCCCCGGGCCTCGTCTTCATTTCCGACCATGCCGTCCCCCAACCCACGCACCGTTCTGATCACCGGAGCCTCGAGCGGCATTGGCGAAGCGACGGCGCGCCGTTTTCTCGAGCAAGGCTGGACAGTCCACGCGGCGGCACGGCGCACGGAGCACATGCGGTCGCTCGACGAAGCGGGAGCCCGCGTGCATTATCTGGATCTGACGGAGGAGGCATCGATCGACGCTCTCGTCGCGGCGATCTCGATGGAATCAGGCCGGCTTGACGTGATCGTGAACAACGCCGGCATCGGCGTCTACGGTGCGGTGGAGGAGGTGCCGCTCGACGAAGCGCGCCGGCAGTTCGAGGTGAATCTCTTCGGCATCGCCGGCCTCACGCAACGTTTTCTGCCGGCGATGCGCGCGGCCACCGGGGGTACGATCGTGAATGTTTCTTCCATCGGCGGGCGCGTCTACACGCCGATGGGGGCCTGGTACCACGCTTCGAAGCACGCCCTCGAAGGATGGTCGGACTGCCTCCGGCTCGAGCTCGCTCCTTACGGGATCCGCGTCGTCATCGTGGAACCGGGGGCGATCGAGACCGAGTTTGCCGAAGTCGCGATCGCTCCACTCCTCAAGCGCTCCGAGGGCGGTCCCTACGCCGACTTCGCGAGGAAAATGGCGGCAGCGACGCGACGCACCTACCTCGATAAAAAGGCGTCTCACCCGGATCTGATCGCGGGGATCATCGTCAAGGCCGTCGAGTCCAGACGGCCCAGGACCCGCTACGTCGCGGGTTATCTCGGCAAGCCGGTGATCTGGGCGCGGCGGATCCTCGGCGACCGCGGATTTGATTGGATGGTGAGAAAATTTCTTTGAGAACGCGCGCTCATTTCGGGAGAGCGGCGCGGCTTTCCTCGGAGAGATTGGCGATGGGATATCGATGGACGGTGTCGTTGGCGAGACGCAAGACCGCCACGTCGCCCTCGACCTTCAACAGGGTCGCGATGATGCTCTTGCCCTCGCGATTGGTCCACGACCTGGGGGACGGCGGCTCGGGCATCGCCCCTTTTTCTTTTTCCATCGTCTCCGACGCCTCGGGCATTTCACCCTTGGCTCCGCGCTCGCCGAGGATGGGAGCACCCTCGGTGATCCATTTCTGGACGAGAGTGACTTCCTCCGGCGTAAGCCGTTCGCCCTTTCCCTTCGGAGGCATCGCATCCTCATCCCCCTCGGGACGATACAGGGTGATAAAAAGATAACTCGCATCCCAGTCGCCCGGCACGACAAGACTATTTTTCCCAAGGCGACCAAGGAGGTGCTGCGGATCGTCGAGGATGAGACCACCCTTCGACTCCCCCGAGGCCCGGCTGTGGCAGTCGGCACATTTCTTTTCGAAGATGGGCATGATGTCGCGCTCGTAATCGAGAGCGGAAGTGACCCCGGACAGGGTCGTCACCAACAGCCAAATCAAGGTCGGGAGTCCTTTCATGTGCCTCTTTTAGCCGGAATGCCGAATGTTGTCATCTCGACAAATGTCTGATGCTCTCTTCCGTTGCTTGACGAAATATAAAAACCATGTTTACTGGAATTCTGAGCGCGAAAAATCTCCCTTCTCTGCTGCTGCTATCCCTGGCCCTTCCAGCCACGGTTTCGGCTCAGCAGTTCTTGGAAGAAGATCTCGCCGCGACGATTTCCTTTGAGTCG
>JALRFZ010000197.1 GCA_023253615.1 Verrucomicrobiales bacterium
TGCCGCCGGATCATCACAAGGTGGTGCGCGTCGGCAGGATCCGGTGGAAGGTGCCCGTGGCGGGGAATCCGGTTGTCGCGTTTCCGATCGTGCAGGATCTGCGCGGCGTCGCGAATGTCATGGTTCGTTCGCAATACGAACTCCATCTCGGCGTCCACCGGGTCGATCAATCGGGGCGACCCGAAATCAACGAAGATCCCGCCAGTCCCACCTATGGCTTCTTCTTTCCGCGGCACCAGCCCGTGCTGGGCGGGGGCGAATCCATCATGCGGGTCGCGGCTCCGGCTCTTGCCGGGAAGAGCTTCGGATTCAATGCGGGATTCGGATCCCACCTCGGCGATCCCTGGATGCCCTGGTATTCCCGATCCACCGGCGAGGAGGCACAATACCATCTCAAGTCGAGTCCCGGCTTCCGCAATTTCGACCACGACAAGGTCACCACGGCCCAGCCCGACCGTTTCAAAGACCAGACCCGCGTCCGGGATTGGCCCGACCGTGGATACGATACCGAGGTCTCCAACAGCACCGCTCCGAACTCGAACGCCCAGGCCCCTGATGCCTTCAATCAGCCGGCCTCTCCGGAAGAGGCATCATACGCCCCGTGGCGCATCTCGAATCTGGGCCGCTTCTTTTCCGTGACCGAACTGGGACATCTCCACGACCCCGTCATGTGGGTCCCCGGACCCGCGACCGGCCCGGACAGCATCGTCGCCAAGCAGGCCACACAGCGCTACCAGCTCCTCCGCGACACCTCGCTGAGGAGTCTCCCTGCGGATGCCGTTCCCGGCAAAATGTGGGGCGGCGGCAACACCCTCCGCATCGGTCGGCCCGAGCACGAACGCTTCGACCAGCCCGGGATGCGCGCGAGCCAGTGGCTCGATCTTTTCCACACCGGTCACAACGGAACCAATCCCGGACCCGATCCCGCCGCTCCGGGCGTCACGGCCGCCGATCTCTACCGCCACCACGATCCCCGCGATCACCAGCCGCCAACGACGGCACCCGACCCGGTCCGGTCGCGGAACGAACCCTATTCCCTCCTTTACGATCCCGGGCTGAACGCCCAAGGCCGCTACTCGCTCGTCCACGGCCATCTCAACCTCAACACCGCCCCGACCCGCTTCGAGATCGAGACGCTCCTGCGGGGGCCTTTCGTCTCGTGCGATCTCCGCCTGCGGACGGATCATTTCAAATCCCCGGTCTACACCCGCGACGGCGAGGGCGGCCCCCTCCGCAGCGGACTCCGCGAAGAATCGATCCCCCTCATCGCACGGGGTTTGATGGAGGCCCGGCCCTTCTACAGCCCCTCGCATTTCGCCCGCGTCCTCTCGGAGTTGATCGACCGCCACGACGCCCTCCCCGACCACCACAACGACGCCGAGGCCGAGGAGACCTTCGCCCGGATCTTCAACACCACGACCCTCTCCAGCCGCCATTTCCGCATCCACACCGCCGCCGAGGTCTACCATGCCACGACCGGCGAGGTCGTCGGACGCTCCCGCCGCGTCCGCGAGGTCTTCAGCCGGCCGGCCCGCGATGCCGACGGCCGCATCCTCCGGACCGATCTCGAAATCCTCTCCAACCGCGAACCTTGAACGATGAAACGCCACCTGCTCCTCGCGACCCTCTTCGTCCTGACAAACCCACCTTTCCTCCGGGGTCAGGATCCCGCCGTGGGAGCCGCCTTCCTCAATGTCGTGAATCTCGTCGCCCTGCGCGAGCCGACGACAATCGACCTCGGCGGTTTCCGCCTCAACGGCGGAGAGCCGGTCGCCCCGGGCGAGACTTCCGGCCTGCTCGCGATCGTGCCGGGCAGCCACGCCTTCACTCTTGAAAACCGCGCGGCCAAGCCCCGCAGCCTCACCCTGACGCTGCCACTCGAGGCCGGCAAGGCCTACGCGGTGATCTGCTACGACGAGACTAGGGAAACCCGCGACGGCCGCCGCGAGTCGAAGCTGCGCTGCAATTTCCTCGTCGAGGGGGATGAGGAAGGGGCGCGGCTCACGGTCGTCTCGCTGCTGCAAGATCCCCTCGTCGGCATCGAGCTATCGGGCGCGCCGGTGACGCTCGTCCCACGCCAGGCCCACAAGGCCGCCATCAAGGAAGGGGACGAGATCGTCGTGTCCCACAAGGGCCGCGACCTCGCCACGATCGCGATCGAGAAGCCGGCCCACTACCTCGGCTTTCTCTACGGGGATCCGGAGACCGGCGAGGTCGGGCTCTCCCTCATCGTGAACGAGAAGCTCGAATATCAGCCGCCGCTCGAGAGTGACGGGGACGAAGGTGAAGAAGGGGGCGAAGGCGGCGGGCCGGAGGAATGAAACGCTCCCCGACTCACGGCACGAGCGTCTTTCCCGTCGTGCGGATCGCGGCGATGACGCGCACGGCGTCGGCCACGGCGCGGACGTTGTGGACGCGGAAGAGATCGGCCCGCGCCACAAGGCCGCGGACGAGACAAGCGATCGTGCCGGCATCGCGATCGACCGGCACGGGCAGGCCGAGGACATCGCCGATCACCGTCTTGCGGGAGATCGGCAGCAGCACGGGCAGATCGTAGCGCTGGAGCCGCTCGAGACCGCGGTAGACCGCGAGGTTGTCATCGCGCTGCTTCGCGAAGTCGATCCCGGGATCGAGGATGAGCTGGTCGTCGCCGAGCCCCACCCGCCGCGCCCGGGCGAGACGGTCGTCGAAAAAACGCTCCATCGCCTCCCAGACATCGGCATAGCGCTGGGTCGTGTGCGGCACTTTCGGCTCGCCCACGGTATGCATGATGAGGAGCGCGGCACCGTACTCGAAGCAGAGGCGCGCGTTCGCCTCGTCGACGAGGCCGCCGATGTCGTTGATCACGTCGACCTTTCCCGTCTGCAACACGGCGGCGACGATCTCGGGGCGCCACGTGTTCACCGAGAGCAGCGGAGGCCAGATCTGACGATGGTCGCGAGGCGCGATCTCCTCGCAGATCGCGCTGAATCCGTCGAGAAAGGGCAGGAGACGGGCGATCTCCTCGCGCACGCCGATGGGGCCGCGGTTCGTCCGGGCGCTCTCGGCGCCGACATCGATGACATCGGCGCCATCCAGCAACATCTGCCGCGCCGTGGCGAGAGCCCTCGCCACGTCCAGCGTGCCATCACCGGAGAAGGAATCGTCGTTGATATTGACGATCCCCATCACCCGGGGAAAGGCTCTGAGCATTTCCTTCATCACGGCTCCGCCCGCGTTCCGGACGGCATGGCCTCCAGTGGACGAAATCCGGAGGCCGGAAGCAATGAAAAAGGGCAACTTTTTCCACCTCTCCCGGCAAGCCCGACACCGGCCTCCGCCATGGCGGAGTCTCAACGACGGCGTTTCGGCGCGGAGGGACGCTTCTTGCGGAGCGGCTGGGGATTGTTCTCGAGCAGGGCCGTGTAGTTGTAGGCGAAACTCTCGAGCTTCTTGCGCTCGATCTTCTGGCCGATGAAATGCTCGACGGAGCGGGCGCTCTCGAGCTCATCCGCGGTCAGGATGGTGAAGGCGTCGCCCTCCTTCTGGGCTCGACCGGTCCGGCCGATGCGGTGGACGTAATCCTCGGGATTCTCGGGGACGCGGTAGTTGATGACGTGGGTCACACCGGAGATGTCGAGGCCGCGGGCGGCGATGTCGGTGGCGACGATGATGTTGTAGGTGCCGTCGCGGAAACCCTGGAGGGCCTTGGTGCGGTCGCTCTGCTTGATGTCGGAATGCAGGGCGGCGGGGCGGGTGCCCTCGATCGCCTCGATCCGGGGGAGAAGGGCGTCGGCTTCCTTCTTCGTCCGGGTGAAGATCATCATGCTCTCGTAGCCGGTCTGCTTGATGAGCTCGATGATGAGGTCGTCGCGCTGGTCCATGCCGACGGGGTAGAAGGCGTGGGTGACGGTCTCGGCGGGCGAGCGGCGTTCGCCGATCTCGACGGAGACGGGCTCGTTGAGGGCCCAGTTCGCCAGCGTCTGGATCGCCGGCGGCATCGTCGCGGAGAAGAAGAGGGTCTGGCGGCCTTTCGGACACTGGTCGATGATGCGTTTCACATCGGGGAGGAATCCCATGTCGAGCATGCGGTCGACCTCGTCGAGGACGAGGAACTTCACCTCGCTGAGATCGAGGTTGCCCTTTTCCATGTGATCGAGCATGCGCCCGGGGGTGGCGATGAGGACGTCGGGCTTGTTTTCGAGCGCCTCGATCTGGTGGCCGTAGCCGACGCCGCCGTGGAGGAGGACGACGTTGAGCGGTTTGTAGTAGGAGAAGACGTTCATCTGGTCCTCCACCTGGGCGGCGAGCTCGCGGGTGGGCTCGAGGACGATGCACTGGACCTTGGTCGAGGGCTTCATCTGGCAGATGATGGGCAGGCCGAAGGCGGCGGTTTTGCCCGTGCCGGTCTGGGAAGCGCCGACGATGTCCTTGCCCTCGAGGGCGACGGGAATGGCCTGGGCCTGGATGGCGGTCGGCTCGGTGTAGCCGGTTCTGGCGATGGCCCTTAACACCGGGCCGGATAGTCCTAATTCTTCAAATGAAGGCATCCGGGATCAACGCGGCTCCGGACCCGCCTTTCAAGGGGAATTTCGCCGCCTTTTTGCGAAAGAATCCGCCCGTGGGGGGAGATCTCCCGCTCCTCAGACGGCCCGTTTCCGGGCGCGCCGTCCGGCGAGGAGGTGATCGAGGGAAAGGCACCCGGCCCCGCCGCAGGCCAGCCCCAGGAAGATGGCCAGGTAGAGCGCGAGGGTCTGGGGATTCAGGCTGGCGGACAAGGTGATCGCGGAAAAGAGCACGAATCCCATCATCAGGGTGAAGAGCAGGGCATTGATCCGGGTGAAAATCCCGAGGACGACGCCGAGCAGGGTCGCGATCTGGAGTCCGATCGAGCCGGTGGCGACAATGTCGGCGTAGGGCAGGCCGAGTTCGGCGAGCTGGCTGACGAGATCCCAATCGGCACCATCCCAGAGGTAATCGACGCATAGGTGAAACTGCCGGACGAGCTGGTAGTAGGCGAAGGTCGCCACGGCGAGCAGCCGGATGACGAGCAGGCCGAGATCGGCGAGGCGTGGCTTGTCCGGGTCGGAATCCTGGAGCGGTTGGAAGGGCATGGCCGATGGACGAATGGAGAGACGGACTCAAACATGGTGCCGGACCATTCCGCAATCGAAAACGTGATCGCGGGGAGGAAGCACGCGACGGCGTGGAGCCGGGGCCGCCTCACTTCGCCAACGCCGCGGCGAGCGCCGCGCGGTCGGGAGCGGAAAGCAGCCCCCGGAAGAGGACGAGGTCGCCGAGGAGGAGCCGCCCCTTTTCGGATGGAGGCGCTGCGGCGCCGAGGTGGCCGAATTGGTGTTCGGCGAGGGTGAAGCGCCCCTTCACCGCCGTAGGCCGGGAACCGGATTCGCGGAGCGCGTCCCCGTCATGGGTGAAGAGGTCCGGTTTCCCGCCGCGGCCGTCCCATTACACGAGGACGACGCCGGCGCCGCCGGGCCATCCGCCGGGGACGCTGGTCCGCCTCGCCCCATGCTCGAGATGGGCCACGAGGCCCGACCCATCGAAGACGAGCCGCAGCAGGGCCCGGTCTCCGCCGCCTCCGGGTCCCAGCAAGACGACACGGGCGACCTCGGTGGACTTCACCCCGGCCGGGTCGAACGCGAAGGCGAGCGTCAGCTCATCGACGATGATGAGATCGTCGTGGACGGCATCGGAGGGAGCGGCGAGAGCTTCTCCCGGAGCGAAAGCGCCACGGGCGCGGCGCTGCCCGTCGATGACGAGCCCCGGCTTTTGGCCGTCGGGTCCCTGTCCGATGAGGAGATGGGCGGGCCCGCGCGAGGCGACGAGATTTTGCACCGCACCGATGGGATCCCCCGCGAGGAGGATGCGTCCGCCCTGCGGCGAGACCGCACCGCCCGTGAACGTGTAGTGCGACACGAGCTCGGTCGCCGGCACCGGCAACGGAACGACCGGCGGAGTGGGCTGGCGGTTGTTCAGCAAAGGCAGGGGCGCGACGAGGGGCGCGGGCGCCACGGGCGCGGGAAGGGCGGCCGGAGGCGCGACGTCATCCGTGCCGGAGGCCATACCCGTCCGGACGTCGAAACTCGGCGGTGTATGGACGGAAGCGAGGGCGAGCAGCCCGAAGGCGAGTGAGGAGATCACGCCCCCGATGATCCAGCGTTGCCTTTTTTGATGGCTCGTGGCCACGGCCGCATAGCGGGAAACCGTGGAGGGAGCCGGGACACGATCCTTCTCCGGACGGGTCCGGGTGGGCTGGGGCGCGGTGTGGAGCGGGCGCCCGACGTGGTGGGCGGTGGTCTCGAGCCGCACCGGCTCCCCGACCGGGCGCGCCACCGCCACGGGGATCGCGATCGCGACGGGCACCTCCTCGTCGGCATCCGGGACGACGCGCACGGGAGAGAGGGTGCCGACTTCGCTTTCAGAAAGGCCTCGCGCGCGACACTGGCGTTGGCGGGCCGGTCGCTGGGCTGGCGCGCGATGAGTCGCATCACCCAGTCGGCCAATGCCGGAGGCAGATCGGGTCGCAGCTCTCCCAAAGGCGTCACCCGGTGGGTGAGATGCCGCGTCATCGTATCGGCCACGGAGGTGCCTGAAAAGGGCGCCCGCTGGGTGAGGAGGAAATAGCAGACACAACCGAAGGAATAAAGATCGGTACGCTGATCGAGCGGCTGGATCTCGATCTGCTCGGGCGCGATGTAATCGATCGAACCGAGAAAAGAGCCCGACTGGTCGAGCGTCAGCAACGACGGAGCCTGGCTGAACTTGGCGAGGCCGAAGTCCAGCAGCTTCACCTGGAACCGCCCCGAAGGCAGCCAGGTGAGCATGATGTTGCTCGGCTTGATGTCGCGGTGGAGGAGATTCAACTCCTGCGCCGAGATCAAGGGATCGAGGGTCTGGTCGACGAATTCGATGAAGTCCTCCACGGAAAAGGCGTTTTCCTTGGCGAGGGTTTTCAAGGTGTCGCCGCGGACGAGCTCGAACACGACGAAAGGCCCCTCCTTGTCTTCGCCGAATTCGAAGATCGAGACCACGTTCGGATGCTGGAAACTCGCGAGTGCGAGCGCTTCGCGGTTCAGGGTCTCGGCCGAGGCGGGGTCGTTGAGTTTGGTGTCCTCCGCCGGGAGGAGCCGCTTGATCGCGACGGAACGCTGCAGGCGACGGTCAAACGCCTCGTAGACCGCGCCGATTCCGCCGCGGCCGATCCGGCCCTTGATTTCGTAGCGTTCTTCCATCGAACTTTGGGAATTTTAATATAAAAACCATAAATATAAAAATAATAATGCCTTGTTGAAGATTCCGTTCAAAACACCCCTTTGCCGAATCCGCGGCAGGCGATAGTCTCCCCGACGACGGGTCATGAGGAACGATTTCTACGGAGCATTCGACTGCGAACGGATCGAGGGGCACAAGCCCCTGCGGGAGGGCGAGCACCGTTCACCCTTCCAGA
The DNA here is from genome assembly GCA_023253615.1 of Verrucomicrobiales bacterium. GTDB lineage: Bacteria > Verrucomicrobiota > Verrucomicrobiia > Verrucomicrobiales > DEV007 > Arctic95D-9. The sequence continues at coordinate 7,448 of JALRFZ010000197.1, forward strand.
TCGATCGCGATCGTATCATCCACACCTCGGCTTTCCGGCGGCTCCAGAACAAGACCCAGGTCTTTTTCAGCGGGGAATACGATTTTTACCGCACCCGCCTCACCCATTCGATCGAGGTCGCCCAGATCGGCCGCAGCCTCTGCGACCGGCTCAATCGCACCTCTCCCCTGCTCGGACCGGATTACTTCCTCGATGCCGATCTCGTCGAAGCCGTCTGCCTTTCCCACGACATCGGGCATCCGCCCTTCGGCCACACCGGCGAGCGCACCCTGCACCGGCTCATGCAGCCCTACGGAGGCTTCGAGGGCAATGCCCAGACCCTGCGCATCCTCTCGACGATCCTCTTTGGTCCCGATCGCGGGATGAATCCGACGCGCGCGCTGATGGACGGCGTGCTGAAATACAAGACCCTTTTCGGTGAAGTCGCCGACCAGAAAAATCATTTCCTCTACGCCGATCAGCAGCCGCTCCTCGATTTCGTCATGGCGGGCCGCGGCTTTCCGGAAACGCTCGCCCCGGGAAAGGCCCGCAACGGATTCCGCTCGATCGAATGCCGCCTCATGGATTGGGCCGACGACACCGCCTATTCGCTGAACGACATCGCCGACGGCATCCAGGCCGGCTTCATCCAGATCGACCGCATCGAGCGCTGGGCCGCGGGCCAGACCCTGACAGACGCCCAAAGCAGCCTCATCGCGGAGCTGCTCGAGGCGATCCGGCGCGGGAGGGTCGAATCGACCGTGGGCAAAAAGATCGGACGCTTCATCGGCGCGGTGGAGCTCGGGGAAATCGCGGGGACGGACGCCCCCCTCGCCGATCTCACCGCCCGCCACCGCCACCGCCTCATCATCGACCCGGCCGTGGAGGAGGAATGCGCCCTCTACAAACGGCTCGCCCTCGATCTCGTCTTCCGCAGCCAGCAGCTCCAGCAGCTCGACCGGAAATCCGACTACATCCTGACGCGCCTCTTCGGAGTCTTCGCCGAGCTCTACATCGTGCCCGGTCAACCGGGGCGTGGTCATTACCATCTCCTCTCCGACGAGGAGGAGAGGCTCATCTTCTCCCAGCCCGATGAAGCCTCCCGCGCCCGCGTCGTCTGCGACGTGCTCGCGAAGATGACCGACGGGATCGCCTCGCGCACCTACCGCCGCCTTTTCGACGCCGACTTCGGATCGATCGTCGATCTCGTGTGAGCGGAGAGTTTTGGCTCTTTGTCAGGGTGATGCCGCGGCCTCGACGAAGGCCTTCAGCAATTTCGCCTGGGTGCCGTCTTCGGGCATCATCTTCTCGGGATGCCACTGCACGCCGATGAGGAAACGATCGGGATCGGTCGTCTCCGTCGCCTCGACGATGCCTTCGGGCGATCTGGCGACGGCCCGGAGTCCCTTGCCGATGTCGTCGGCGGCCTGGTGGTGGAAGGAATTCACCGTCACCTCCTCCGACCCGAGGATGCGGGCGAGGCGCGAGCCGGGCTCGAGCGTCACGGGATGTTCCGTATCGCGGTGGTTGACGTCGCGCTCGGACGGAATGTCCTGGATCAGGGTGCCGCCCGTGGCGACGTTGATCCACTGGCTGCCGAGACAGATGCCGAGGAGCGGTTTGTCGGTCTTTTCGATCCACTCGCGGATCAGCACCTTCTCGAACTGGAAGCGGTCGTCGTCGAGCAGTTCGACCGTCTCGTGCGGCTCTTCACCATACTCCGAGGGCGGGATGTCGGCCCCTCCGGGCATGAGGAGACCATCGAGCAGATCGAGATATTCCGGGACGCGGGACGCGTTGCCGCCCGTGTTCGGCAACACCACCGGGATCCCGCCCGACTCACGGACCGCACGGACATAGGCTTCGCCGGTGAGGCTCGCGATCCCGATGAGGGGTGCGCGTTTTGCCGCAGGCGCTTCCGACACCGCCGTGCTCCGGCCGACGAGGAAACCGACCCCGGCCGTGACGATGGCAAGGGCGGCGAAAAGGAAAAGACGGCGTTGCTCGGGTTTCATCCGGAGAAGAGTAGGAGATCCCCCCTGCAAAGTCCAGTTTCGACTTTCCCCCGGCCGACCCGACAGGGTAGGATGCACGGACCAACCCTGTCATGTGCAAGTTCCTCCTCCCGATCCTCCTGCTCGTCGCCGCCGCGTCGGCGGCGGAGCGTCCCCGCGACATCCTCTTCATCCTCGCCGACGACCATCGTCACGATGCGATGGGATTTCTCGGCCATCCCTGGCTCGAGACGCCCGGATTCGACCGCCTCGCCAAAGGAGGCGCGCATTTTCCCAAGGCGATGGTGACGACCTCGCTCTGCTCCCCGAGCCGGGCCAGCATCCTCACCGGGCTCTACGCCCACCGCCATCGTGTCGTCGACAACTACAACCCCGTCTCTCCCGATCTCGTCTTCTTCCCCCAGCTCCTCCAGGAAGCCGGTTACGAGACGGCCTTTTTCGGGAAATGGCACATGGGCGAGACCGATGAACCACAGCGCGGCTTCGACCACTGGGCCGCCTTCAAGGGACAGGGCACCTACTGGCCCGACGGCCGCGGCACCTCCCGCGTCGTGCCGCAGACCGCCTACGACGGCTACAACATCAACGGCACCCGGAAACCACAGCAGGGCTACATCACCGACGAGCTCACCGACATGGCGCTTGAGTGGCTCGACTCGCGCGATCCTGACAAACCGTTTTTTCTCTACCTCTCGCACAAGGCGGTACACTCCGATTTCGTCCCGCACGACCGCCACCGCGGGAGATACGAGGAAAAACCCTTCCCCGCCCCGCCGACGCTCGCCCCGCCCGCGGGGAATCCGGGGGACTGGCCGCGCTGGGTGCTCGACCAGCGCAACAGCCGCCACGGCACCGGCTACGGCTACAACCTGCCGGATTTCGACGTGGCCTTCTACTACCGCCGCTACATGGAGGCGCTCCTCGCCGTCGATGAGAATGTCTCGCGCGTCCTCGACTGGCTCGAGCGGGAGGGGCGGCTCGACGACACCCTCGTCGTCTACATGGCCGACAATGGTTTCCAGTTCGGCGAGCACGGGCTGATCGACAAACGCACCGCACACGAGGCCTCGATCCGCGTGCCCTTGTTGATGCATTGCCCCGGAATGATCCCGGGCGGCACCGTGGTGGAGCAGACCGTCGCGAACATCGACATCGCACCCACCCTGCTCGAAATCGCGGGAGCCCTGCCCGCCGACGCCGGGCGCCGTTTCGACGGGCGCAGCTTCCTGCCGCTCCTGCAGGGGAAGACGGACGGCTGGCGCGAAGAGATCCTCTACGAATACTACTGGGAACAGAACTACCCGCAGACCCCGACGATGCACGGACTCGTCGGCGGGCGATGGAAGTATGTCAGGCCCCACGGGATCTGGGATCTCGGCGAACTCTATGATCTCGCCGGCGATCCGCACGAGGAGAGAAACCTCTTCCTCGATCCCACCCATCAGGATCGCATCCGCGAAATGAACGAGCGCCTTTTCGATCTCCTCGAGGAGACGGAGGGGGAAAACCTGCCGCTCTTGCGCGACCGCGGCGAGGTCTTTCCCTGGCGGAAAAAGGGCGGACCCGCCGAGGCTCCGTTCCCCCCGCATTTTCTGAGGGATTGAAGCCGGACCCCGGCAGGGCGGCACTCCTCCCGCGCCCGCCGACCGTCGGATGGTTGACGAAAGGCGTGGCGTCATACATTGTATTACCATGATCAAAACCATCACCAAAATCGGCAACTCCCGCGGACTGATCTTCGACAGCGCCCTGCTCCAGCTCGCCCGGCTCAAGGAGGGGGATCAGGT
>JALRFZ010000202.1 GCA_023253615.1 Verrucomicrobiales bacterium
CTTCCTCTGACCGGCATAGATCATGGTTCCCAACCCGAGGACAAGAGCCAGCGTGAGCGCCCCGAAGATGGCGGCCGCGGGACTCCCTCCGCCCAGTCCCGCGATGATCAGGAGAGCCGGCCCCACCAAACCGACGATGGCCAGGCTCACCACGAAAAGCAGCCGCATTCCCATGAAAACCAGACCCGTCACCGGACCATCCGCACGCGGAGCCCTGGAAGGGCTGGATCTTTTCCCCAAACGATTCATCCTCCGGAATATTTGCTTTCAGCCCTCATTCGGATTTCACTCTGACGGCCTCCGGCGCGATTCGCAAGACTAGACCCTTTGCCAAAAAGATTTGGCGAAAAGATCGAGTCGAAATTCTCCGAGGCAAGGCGCGAGGGAGGGAGCGCAGCGGGCTGCGTGACCGATGAGCAACGCCGCGTCGGAGGATTTCGGCCGATCCCTCCAAGACAAATCGAGCGAAGCGAGCAAATCCCCAACGAAGAAGATCATGTTTTTCGGCAAAGATTTCTGGCAAGGGGTCTACGCATCAACGAAAGTTTCAAGTTCCAACCCTGCCCATCCTTCATGCGCTGGCTCATCGCCCTTCCCTTTGCCTCGGTCGTCCCCGCCACTCTCTTTCTGGTCCGGATCGTCCGCTTCGGCCTGGAGGAAGCCCTGCGGCGATCCGCGGAAGGATTTTCCCTGGGCATCCTCTTCCTCGCCGGCCTTGGCGCCACCCTCATTGCCCTCGCCTGGTATTTCCGTTCCGAGGGGCGGGCGCAAAAGATCTTCACCCTGGTCGGTTACCTTCTTGGAATTCCCGTGGCTCTCATCACGCTCGCCATCCTCCCGTGGTTCCTCCCTCCCTTCTTCGCCAGTCTCTTCGGCGGCAGCCTGCCACTCATCCTCTGCACCTTCGCGGGTTACGATTTCGGGGCGAAAAGCAACATCCATTGATCCGGTCCGCCAACCCGGCACCCCGAACTACCTCCATGTGGTGGCGTCGGACCCTGCTTGTGCCCCGTTCATCCGGCTCGGTGTGTCGGGGCCGCTGAGTTTACCAGCGATGTCGCATGGAAGGACACAGACTCCGACAATGAGCGGGATCATCAGGGCATGGGGAAAAGCTTCAACCCATGCGGCACGAAGGCCGCGAAATCGTCGCCGTTCACCGTCGCCAACTCCACCCCGGCCACGATCGCCGTCGCAGCAATCATGGTATCAAGCCGGGTGCGGCGTTTCGATCCGGTGAGATGGAAAAGTTCTCCCGCCAGCGTGGCGGTGGCCTCGTCGAAGGGGGTGATTCCGCCGGCAAGGAGAGCCATCACCGCTTTGGAATCGCGCGGATGCACCGGTTTGGAGTGAAGCTCCATCCAGGCGACGGAAGAAGTCCCAAACGGCCCGGGGCCGGAGATGATCCTCGATGCCGTTCCGTGATGAACGTCGGATCGATAGACGAAGCCGATGAGAAGATTGGCATCGAGATGGATCATGGATTGTAAGAGGCCCCGGGTTCGGCAACCCGCCTGGCGGCGCGTTCGGTTTCACGCTCTTCCTCGATACTCGCATCCCTCTCACGCATTTCCCTCAACTCCCGGTGCGGGTCGTCTCCCCAACCGCCCGGGACCGGGGGAGAGGGATTCTTCTCCATCCAGTCAAGAATCTCGATCGGCGACATACCGGTGAAGTCCGGCTCCTCCGGCGAAGTCGTCACGGCCGCTTGTTCCGCCTGCTCCAGGGCACGGCGCATCGCTTCGGATTTCGAGACCCCCCAACGTTTTGCCAGCCGTTCGAGCCGGGCGGCGGTCGCAGGATCGAAGGCGACGGTGGTGCGAACAGTCATTGCAGACATAACAAAAGAGGTTATGCGCATCATGTCCGGTTCTCAAGCGGAAGCACCCTCAAATGAGATTGCCACCACCGCGTTCCTCACAATTTCGGCTTCTCCGGCTTCAACGGCGCGTCCCAGGCCTGCGCTCCCTCGAGCTTCACCTTGCGTTTGAAGACCTTCGACCCGCAGGTCGCGTAGAGCGTGTTTCCTGACAAAGCCACATTGGCCGGATGCCGTTCCCCGATCGGACTCGGCACGATGAGATGGACGCGTCCGGGCTGGTCGCAGATCTGCACGCCCATCGCCGTGGCGACGAGGAGCCAGCCATCCTTCGCCACGGCCATGCCGTCGGCCTGGCTCCTTACATCGACCGAGGCGGGCGGGAGGTGCAGATGGTAGTAGGGCTGCACATAGGCGAGGGTGCCGTCGGGCTTCCGCTGTCCCGACCAGACGAAACGCCCGCCGAAGTCCGCCGCGTAGACGAGCGACTGGTCCGTGCTGAGGACGACCCCGTTCACTCCTGAAAATTCCTCCGACGCCACCTTCACCTCGCCCGCCGGAGTGATGACGTGGATCGCCTTCTTGCGCGGCTCGGAGAAATAGACCGTGCCATCGTGCGCCACGACGACGTCGTTCGGCTTCACTTTCTCGGCGTGGATCGTTTGCCCGCCGGTCCCGATGTCCCACGAGACGATCCTCCCCGGCTCTCCCTCGCAGCCGTAGAGCGTCTTGCCATCGGGAGCAAAAGCGAGGCCATTGACCTTTCCGGTGTTCTCCCGGAAGAGCGAGACCTTCCCGTCCACGCCGACCCGCCAGATCTTGCTCTGCTCGAGATCGGAAAAAAAGAGCTCGCCCGCCGCGTTCACCGCCGGTCCTTCGGTGAATCCGTGTCCCTCGCTGACGAGTTGCCAGCCCTCGCCCTCGATGAGGAAATCATTCGCCTTGCTCTTCGATCGGTCGGGATGGGTGCGCACCACGGCGCCGGCACCTTTCCAATCCTGCCAAAGCCACCGCAGCACCTCGGGAAAAATCGCATTGCCGTGCTTGCGGTTGTGGCCGCCCTCGCCCCAGGCGTGGTTCACCTCGTAGCCGGCCCATTGGAAGGAGGCGAGCATGTCCTGGT
>JALRFZ010000263.1 GCA_023253615.1 Verrucomicrobiales bacterium
GCCGGTCGAGACGGACCCACGCGGCGAGAGTCAATTGCGGCCAGTCGCGACCACCGCCCACGTCGAGGGCAAGGTGATCGCCGGCCTCGACAAACTCCATCGCGCGCGATCCGGGCCAACGGCCCTGCACCTGGCGGAACACGCCGGAGGCGGCGGCAGACTCTTCAAACGTCAGCAACGCGATCAAGGCCGGATCCTCGCGGAGGGCGGCGTTCGCGGCGGCGGCGCGGGACTCCTGCCCGGCTTCGAGCGCGGCGCGGAGCGAACTCATTTCCTCTCCCTCGATGAAGGCGGCGTTGCGGAGTTCGCGACCATCCCCTGCCCCGCCCCGCATCGCGTAGGCCTCGCCACCGCGCAGGCTCAGTGGATCGGAAGTGCCGTCGAGTTGCGCGACGACCTCGCCCTCGAAGACGTGAATCTCGGAGCGTCCTTGTCCGGTCACATCAATGCCAAAACGCGTCCCGAGGTCCACCGCATCGCCGTCGGGAGTGATCACGGTGAAACCCTTGGCCGGAGGCGGCACCTCGGCGGAGAGACGCCCCGTCTCCAGATGCAAACGCTGCGCCGATTCAAAGCGGAACACCGCCGGCGCTTCGATGACCAACTCGGCCCCGCGGCGGGTCCGCAGTTTCACGGTGCCGTCGGCGATGCGGTGTGCTTCGCTCTTCACCCGCAGACCGGGCACGAGCCCGGCACTGCCGGTCTGTTCCTCGACGACGGCATACGCCCCGCCTTTACCCTGCCAAAACCACAACACCGACATCGCGATCATGACGGACGCGGCGAAGGCGGCATTCGTTTTCCAAAGGGCACGCTTCGCCACCGCAAGCACCGACGGCTCCGATTCCCGCGCCTGTGCGAGCGCGGCGAGGCTGCTGTCGAGATTCAACCACTCGGCGAACTCGCGACGCAGCGCGGCATCGGACTCGAGCGCGGCATTCAGCGCCGCCATCTCTTCGGCCGCGATGCTGCCGTCGAGGTAACGCTGCAAAAGCGCTTCAAAACCCGCGTTCATGACCACTCCTCCTTCGCGAGGTTCCGGCGGATGCAATCGAGGAGCAGCTTCCGCATCCGGTAGAGCCATTGGTAAAATCCCGGCTCGCTGCGTCCGCTCTCGCGGGCGAGGTGGGCGATGTGCGCGCCCGGCTCGTAGGCGCGAAGGAGCAAATCGCGCTGGCCGGGAGCGACCTCGACGATGCAGCGCTCCAGCGCCTCGCGCTGCCGCGCGAGACGGGGCTCGGCGGACACGGCCTCCTCGCCGAACTTCTCGACGGCCTTTTCGCTCAGCACGAGGCGGTCGCGTCCCTTGTCACGCAGCCAGCCGAGCACCTCGAAACGCGCCACCCCGAAAGCCCACGCTCTGAAATTGCCGTCTTCGCGGAAGGATTCGAACTTTTCCCACAACACCACCGAGACCTCCTGCATGATGTCATCGGCATCGGCCCGCGACGGCACCAGCCGCCGCACGAATCCGCGGATCGCCGCCTCGTTGGCGGTGAACTGGCGGAGGAAAGCACGGTGACGGCTGGCTTCTTCGGGAGACATGGACGGGGTTCGCCTTTTATCTCCGAAACCGACGGGACTTTAACGGAAAAAAACACCGGGATGGAGCCAGCCCTCCGCGCGGATCAGAATCCGAGAAGGGCCGCGGCGGTCTTCATCCGAAGATCGGTGCTGAGGACCCGCTCACAGAGGGCGAGCCGGGCGGTGGCAAGATGCAGACCATCCAAAGTCCGCAGAGGAACGGAAGGCTGGTGATTGAAACAGATCCGGGCCACACGTCTCGATTCTTCAATGACGTCGCTGCCAACGGGATAAAGATGGATTCTTCCCCTCTCCACGTCCTCGAGAAACTCCTCGAACAGACTCTCCGGCGATCGGGTCCCGGTTTCGCCCCGTGCCCACTTTTGCTGAAGGGCGAAGAATAACTCGGCTTCGAGCAGCGATGAGCTGCGAAGCGGTTCCGCCTCTTTTGAAAGAGCTTCGAGAAACACTTCGGAGTCGGATTCCCGACAGTAGAGTTTCACCACACAACTGGTGTCCCAATAAGAGGCCATCAAAAACGATCCTCTCGAAGTTCGTCGAGAATCTCGCCGGATGAGTCGGTTCCCATCGCCTGCCCTTCGAGGATGCGACGGCGGTCCGCCGCCCAAGAGCGCAGATCAGGCTTGCCCGCGGAAGTCTTCACCGGCACCAATCTCGCCGTCGGCTCACCTCTCACGGTGATCACGACCTCTTCCCCTTCGAGGGCTTTGGCCAACAATTCGCTCAACCGGGCCTTGGATTCGCGGACGCTGACAATCATGTGGTCACAGTAGTGCCGCTGGTTGCCGGGCGCAACGCTATTCGTCCCCTCCCCTTCACGGCACCCTCAACTCCCGCAACGCCACCGCCTCTTCGATCACCACCTTTCCCTCGAGATCCCGGACGCGGAGGTGGATCACCGTCTCCTCCCCTTTCCATTCGATCGCGACCTCGCCGAAGTTCTCGCGGTGCCAGGTATTGGGCGAGGCGCGCTTCGTATTCTCCGTCGGGGTGCCTCGCTCGTGGAGTTGGTTGAAACTGCTCGAGGTGAGATCCCGGATCGGATACGGCACGCCCTCGTGCTCGACCGACAATTCGGCCCAATGACGGTCGCCGCTGAGGACAATGACGCCGTTCGCCTTTGTTTTCGCGATCAAGTCGTAGAACCGCTTCTGCTCGAGCGGTAGATTGGCCCAGGTCTCCTGCCCCGCCGCCGAGGCGACGAGCTGGATGCTGGAAACGACGAGCCGGACCTCGGCCGGTTTCTTCAATTCCTCCTCGAGCCAGGCCCATTGCGCCTCGCCCAGCATCGTGATCGAGGGATCGTCGCTGGGATACCACGATCCACCGAGCCGCTTCTCGCCCTTCTTCAAAGGGCCGCGAAAGTAGCGCGTGTCGAGCATCAGGACCTGGATGCGCTTCCCGGGCTCTCCGTAGATCGCACTTTCGTAGACGCCGGGTCGCGACCGTCTCGGTGAATCGGCGGGATCCTTCCAGAAGTCGACGAAGATCCTCTGCGCCTCGTCGCGCGGGGTGTATTCGGCACCGCCGTCGTTGACGCCGTAATCATGGTCGTCCCAGGTCGCGTGGACAGGAGCGGCGGCGCGCAGCTTCTGGAAATCCGGCTTCGCTCCGAGCACCTCGTATTTTGCCTGCATCTCCCCCATGTCAAAGGTGTCGGCGTAGATGTTGTCGCCGAGGAAGAGGAGCAGTTCGGGGCGATGTTGGAGCATCGTTTCGAAGATGGGCGAAGGATCGTTTTGCTTGAGGCACGATCCGAAGAGGATGCGCGAGACGGGGCGGGTGTCTTCGGCAGGGGCGGCAGGAACCAGAAGCGAAACGAGCAGGACGGTGGTCAGCAACTTCATGTGGTAAAATTGAACCGGTTTGGGGCGCGGGGTCAAACTGCTTGCCTCTCGTCATGCTGTCACAGAATGATTTTGCGACGCGTAGAAACACCGCAGGATCAGGAGAGGTCGCCTCTCTGCTGGGCATCACGGAAGAGCGCGATTTGGTCTTCTTTCAATCGGCCTTTTTGTTCGGGGTTTTTCGAAAGCCATTCACGAAACCTCTCGCTATCGCTTTCCGTGAGCGTGGTGACTGGATCGACAGGCTCGATGGGAATGGCAGGTCGATGATCTCTCTTCCGAGAGGTTTCGTCCGGATGCGACGGACTCTCACTCATCAGCAAGCGATGGAGGGTTGCGCCACCCAACAATGTGTAAAAAGCCATGGCACCGTAAAAGCCCGTCACCAGGAAGAGTGGCCCGAGCACGCCGGAGCCCTTTCCGAAGGGGTTTCCCGGATTGACGGATCCCAGGTTTCCCATCATGGAAAACGCCGCGAAGAACTGGAAGACTCCGACAACGGTTTGATAGAGAAAAAACACGCCAATCAAGCGCACCAGTACCCAGCATAGCTGGCTTTTTGAAATGGGGTTCATTCGTCGTTCATGGTAGTGACGCGGGCAGATAAGTGAAAGAACGATTTCATCTGACCGCGGACTTTGGACCGCGCACCCAAGTGGCCAAGGCGGAGACCTGTTTCCTCACCCGATCCGGGTTGGAAACTCCGGCACCAAAACCGAGCGCTCCGCGGCCTCCCCCTCGGGACCGTGGAAGAAGCGCATCACCCCGTCCTTTTCGCAGAACCAGACCTCCTTGGCCCCCTCCTCGAAGTAGAGAGCCTTCTTTTCAGCAAGTTCGCCACGGGTGTTGGAGGGAGACCAGACTTCGACACAGATCTCGGGACATTCCAAAAAGCAAACGCCACCGCCGTAGCGCTCCCAGAGTTCCGCCGAGCACCAGGCCACGTCCACGGCCTTCACGCCCTCGCGGGTGGAGACAGGGCACTCGGAGATGACCTCGCCGGAGGGGATCAGATTACCGAGATATCTTGCAAGGCGGCTTTGCTTGTTTCCGTGGCTCGGGGCGGGTGGCGGTGACATGATCATCTGACCGTGACGGTCGGTTTCAATCCGGAAATCAAGGGCCGCGAGGGCGGCATCCCCCACGAGCCTCTCCCAAACCGCGAGGTTGAAAGCGTGGTAATCCGTATCGGCCAGTTCGGTCGCGGGATAGTCCAGCACGGTGCTCATGCCGATAGTCTAACACGGAGGGGACGAATGGCAATGACCCGAACAAGCGCCCCCAAGATCAATCGGGACGCCCGCCGAGGGATCGGATCGCCTTGTCGAGGGTCTCGCGGATTCGTTCCTCGCTTTCGACTTCGCGAGCCTGTCGCAGCCCCTCGAGATCCGCGGCGTCACAGATCCTTCCGGCTTGGGACGCGGCGGCGCTACGCACGAATTCATCGGAGTCGGCGAGCAAAGCCAGGATCGCTTTTCTCGCTTCCGGCTTTGCGAGGCGGTGAACTTTCCAAGCGGCGGCGCGGCGCGTCCCGGCATCGTCGTGGGAAAGCCCCTTTCGGACGAATTCCGGGGCGTCCTCGGCCTCGTCGAGAAAGGTGTAGAGGTTGCCCAACTCCGAACCGCGTTGCTCCGAGGTCGCGGATTCACCGAGAAGGAATTCGATCCGCCTTCTCACGAGAGGCTGGAGCTGCGGCGATTCGTAGTTGGAGAGTAGGTGCGCGGCATAGTGGCCGTCCAGTTCCGGCTCGAGAAAACGCGCCTCGACCAAGGGTAGGACGACCTCGGATGTGTGGCCGTTTCCCTGAAGTTCAAGGATGGCCCGGCACCAAAAGTTCCATTGCCCGGTGGCCTCCGGCCCCTGGCGCGCGAACTCGGCGAAGACCCGGTCGATCTCCGATGGCGAAGGCTTCGCTCCCTCCCTGTTCGCATTTTCCGCGATCTCGAGCGCCCATGCGACGGAACCTTCAACAGCCGGAAGTTCGCCTTCCTCGAGCCAATCCTCCCCGAGGCGGACGATTCGTCCACCTTGAAACGAGAGCATTTTTCTTTCGAACCATCCCGAACCGTCTTCCGAGAACTCCTCGCGGACGTAAACGAGTCGGCCATTTTCAGTGCGGTCCGGCTCACCGAGCAGAGCGAGGACTTCACCTTGTTCCATGCCTAGCCGAAGCCAGCCGAAACCGGCTGCTTTCCCCCTTCGTTCCTGCGTGAGTGAATGCCAGTCGGCGGCACTCCGCGGCGAGGGCTCGATAAGTCGGAGCGAGGATGCGATGCGGCAGTACGCCTCGCGGGTTAGCGCGGAATGGGTCCATTCGAAGAGGATCGCCCGATGCGTGCCGTTGATCGCCTGCACCTTCTTGACGGTCCCGTCGCGCAACAAACTGAATTCGCGAAGATTCCCGTCGGCGGCGTGAAAGGCCTGCCATACAACCTGACCGCAGAAGCAGATGCCCTCGTCGAACCAATCGCTCTTCGAGACCAGAATCAGACCATAGGGGAGATCGTCACCCACCGTGATCCGGTAGGCATACTCGAATCGGTGGTCGGTCGTGCCCATCACGGATCCGACGACCCGCAGCAACGCGCCTTGTCCGGGTGTGATCCGGGTGACGACGACGAGTGGATCATCGGGAATCTCGAAGCGCACCCGTTCATCGGACCACTCCCGCCACGGACCTTCCGCCGTCCGGGAAAACACCGCGAGTTCCTCTTCGGAAAGACCCTCGTCGTCCTGTTCCGAGGGCTTTTCCGGGGCGCGATCTCCCGTGGAGCCGTCCATCTCCGACAGCAGGCCGAGGGCGGTTTCGAGGGAGTCGCCTTCGCGGACAATTTCCGTGATTTCGGGTGGCTTGCCGCAGCCGCCAAGAGCAAGCGCGACGGCACCGACCAGAATGCGAAATCGGCCTCCAAACATCAGTTGAACTCTATCAGTTTCCCTCGAAACCGGCGAGACCAAAATGGGGCTTGCCTCATGTCCCGGACGGCAGGTCTTTAGCCGAACTCATTCGAAAGACACTTTTCTCACGAAAATGGAATCCGGATCTTCCGGAGCCCGGGCTGAAGCCCGAACTACTTTCCCTGCGGATACCACGCCGCCCCGAGCACGGTCCCACGCACGTTCCCCGCCAGCGTTTCCCCGAGGAAGGGCGAGACGGGACTCTTCGTTTTCATCGTCTCGCGGGTCACGGGAGTCTCGCCCTCGGGATCGAAGACGAAGAACTCGGCCTTGGCTCCCTCGGCGATCACCACCGGGGCCAACCCGACAAGGCGGCGCGGCGCGGCGGAATAACGCTCGATGAGGAGATCCCAACCGAAGACATCCTTGCGGATGAAGCGGTCGAACATCACCGGCACGGTCGTCTCGAGTCCCGCGGCCCCGAAGGGCGCGCTGCCGAACTCGCTCGATTTCTCGAACTCGGTGTGCGGCGCATGGTCGCAGGCGAGCACGTCGATGCTGCCGTCGATGAAGCCGGCCACGAGCGCCTCGACGTCGGCGGCGGGACGCAGGGGCGGTTGGTATTTGAAGTGGGTGTTGTAGTCGCGGATGTCCTGCTCGGTGAGGACGAGGTGATGCGGCGAGACCTCGCAAGTGAC